>CACYCW010000033.1 GCA_902773015.1 uncultured bacterium | reverse complement strand
GTCGAGAACGACAGCATCGCCACGCGCGGTTCGGCGATGCCGCAGAGCTTGCGCGCCGTCTCGGCCGTGGCGACCGCGATGTTCGCGAGCTCCTCCGCGTTCGGGCAGGGATTCACCACGCAGTCGGCGTAGACGAGAAGCCCGTCCTCGCCGAGGCTCCGGTTGGGGCATTCCATGAGGAAGCTCGAGGAGACGAGCTTCATGCCAGGCGCGGTCTTGACGATCTGCAGGGCGGGACGCAGCATGTCGCCCGTCGAGTGGACGGCACCGGAGACGAGTCCGTCGGCATCGCCCTGGCGGACCATCATCATACCGTAGTACATGTGATCGGTGACGAGCTTCGCGGCACCTTCCTCGGTGAGTCCCTTCGCCTTGCGGAGATCGAAAAGTGCCGCGGCATAGGCGGCGCGGCGCGACTCGTTCGCCGCGCTCGCGATCTCCGTGGGCAGGAGCAGGACAGGCTCGGCGAGTCCTTCCTCCTTGATGATCTTCGCCGCGGCGATGGTGCGCGCCTCGTCGCCTTCCGGCAGGACGATGCGCTTGAGGTTCGACTTTGCCTTGACCTTGATGCGATCTATGAGTGCCATGATTGGATGAGTTTATGGGTGCTTCATTGTCACAGACCGATGTCGCCGAAGCCCGGCCAGACGTCCTTGCCAGAGTAGGTGAGCGGCGTCAGCTCGCCGCGCAGGGCCTTGAGCGCCGGGAGCGCGAGCGCCTCCTGTTCCATTTCTCCGGGGTAGACGCTGATCGGGGCGATGAAGCCGCAGCGCGTCTTGATGCCCTCGATGATGTCGGCGAAGCGCATGAGCCCGCCGGTGAGGAGGATCGCGTCGACCTTGCCGCAGAGGACGGCCGACATCTCGCCGATCATCTTGCAGATCTGGTAGATCATCGTGTTCCAGACGAGCGAGGCCTTGCGATCGCCCTTCTCGACGAGCGCGTGGATGGTGTCAGAGTTGGCCGTGCCGAAGAGGTCGACGAACCCGCCGGCGCGCGAGCAGCGGAGGCGCACGTCGGCGATGGAGTGGGTCTCGATGTAGTCGAGGAGCTGCAGGACGGGCACCGAGCCGATGCGCGTCGGCGTGAACGCGCCCTCGCCGTCCGCGCCCATGTTACCGTCCACCATGCGTCCGTGGTCATGGGCGGCGACGGTGATGCCGCCGTCGATGTGGGCGACGATGAAGTTGCAGTCGGCGTAGGCGCGGCCGAGCTTCGCGGCGTGGAACTCGGCGACGGCCTTCTGGTTGAGGACGTGCGAGTGGGAGACGCGGTAGATGCCCCTGATGCCGGTGAGACGCGCGTAGTCGCCGAACTCGTCGACGTTCGTCGGGTTCAGGGTGAAGGCGGGCTTGCCGTATTCACCGGCGAAGCGCCAGGCGAGCATGACGCCGAGCTTGGCGGGATGCTCGGAGCCGCCGACGGCGCGCTCCGTGTCGTCGAAGAGCCGCTGGTCGACACGCGTGATGCCGCCGGGCTGCGTGCAGGCGCTTCCGCCGCGGCCGACGAAGGCGTCGATGGACTCGGGCGCGACGCCCTCGGCCTTGAGCATGTCGAGGATGACACCGCGGCGAAACGGCAGCTGGTCGTTCACGTGCGGGAACTTCAGAAGCTCGGACGCATCGTGGAAGAGGCTCCGCTCGAAGACGGAGGTCTCGTTCTCGAAGAGGCTCACCTTCGTTGAGGTCGAGCCCGGGTTGATCACCAGAATCCGGTAGTGCCGCGCGGCAGATGTCGATGCGTTCATTTCTTTTTCTCCTCCACGTTGTGGGTTTCAAGATTACGAGCGGGGGCGTGGGTGAGCGCCACGGCGGGGGGGCGGGTGGGGTCGGGGCCGAAAGCAACGGAGGCGCGGCGGCCGTCGGGCCAGGCGAGGACCACGCGATCGCCGTCAGGCGACTTCACAAGACGCGCAACGGGGCGTACGGAAGCGTCTGACGCGGCGGTGCGCCTCACCTGTAACACCGTGAGGAAGCGCCCCGCGGGCGCGCGCGGCGCCTGCGCGACGACATGCCACTGGTTCTCCGAATGCTGCGAGACAAACGAGGTGACGGGCGGATCGAAGCCGCTGAACTGTCGGAATTCGAGTCGGTCCGGTTCGAGGAAGGCAACATCCACCGCCGCGACTCCGCTCGTCACCGTGACGAGACGCGCGGCGGCATCGACCCGCATCGGATGGAGCGCGTGAAGGTTGTACTCATAGGCGTGCGCCGCCGGACCGGCCTGCGTGTCGCGGATGACGAACGTGTCCGGCATGAGGCGCACCACCTCGCGGACGTCGTTCGTGAGCCGATCGCCCCAGGCCGGGGCGCACGAACCGGCGAACGCGGCGTAGTGTGGTTCGTCGACGCAGTAGAGGATGCGTCCGGCGGCGTTCGGCCCACGGTTCTGCGAGACGCCCCCATCGTAGGTCACGCAGCAGCTCGCCTTCGTCTGGCGGGTCCACTTTAGGTGATGGGGCGAGCCGTAGACGTTGTAGTGTCCGGAGTTGATGAGCAGCGCCTCGCCGTAGGCCGAGAGCGCAAAGGCGTTCTGGTTGTTGTGCGCGTGGGAGATCGCGCCCATGGGGTTGGAATGGAAGAAGAACGAGACGTTATCCGCCGGGTTGGTGAGCGAGGTGTGGGAGCAGACGAGGCCGACGCCGGGGAAGAGGCGTATCGGCGGGAGACCGTCCGGCGGCTTCGCGTCGAGGCTGTCGGGCTGGTTGACGAAGTCGTAGTCCGCATGGCCGCCGATGCCGCGCTTCTGCTGGCGGGCGAACCAGAGGAGGACGGGGTCCCTGAACGCCCAGGCGAACGCGCGGATGGTGGGCACGTAGAACGGGTGCGCCTGGCGGCCGTCGCCGAACGGGGTCAGGGCGTGGCCGGGCGGCGTCACGTAGACGCGGTAGTAGGGCGTGTTGCGCCAGAACTCGCGGGTGCCCATGACGTCCTCACCGGTCGCCTCGCGGACCTCGGTCAGGTAGCAGAGGTGATACTCGGCGAACCACGTCCAGTAGCTCGGGCCCTCGTTCCAGCCACCGTCGGAAGTGCCGAAGCCGGGGAAGACGGTGCGGTAGATGTCGATCGCGTAGTCGTAGACGGCCTCGAGCTCGGGATGTTCGGGAGCGAGGAGGAGCGAGCCCTGGGTGATGATGCCGAGCTCATGGGAGGGGTGGGAGGCCTTGGGGTTCTTGCCGAAGTTCGTGCGCACGAGCGCCGTGTGGGAGTCGATGATGCGCGTGACGAGCATGCGCTCAACCGACTCGCGTTCGGCGGGCGAGAGCAGGTCCCATACCCAGTCGTAGGCCTGTGCGCCCAGCGAGGAGATCGTCATGTGGGGCTCGTCGTTGTGGAAGATGCAGGTCGAGCCCTTGGGGTCGAACGCGGCGTAGTGCAGCAGGCGACGCTTCGCCTCGAGCCCGATCTCGCGGTCCTGGGTGAGGACGTGGAGGAGCGCGCACTCGTGCATGGCGTGGAGCGGCGGACGGATCTCGACGAAGATGTTCTTGTAGGCGACGTTGCGCTCGGGTCCGGGCTCAAGGAACGGCGGCTCGGGCGTGAGCGCGGCGCCGACATGGCGCCGTCGCGCGGTCGCGAGGCGGCCGGCGACCTCCTGACGGAGGCGGCCGGACTTCACCTCGGAACGCAGGCGCTCGAGCTTCGCGCGATCGCAGAACATGAGCCGGGGGTGCGGGCGGTTGGGAACCGCCGCGACACCCGGCATCGTCGCGAGGGCCATGAGGATGGCCGCAGCCCGGAGAATGGTGCCTTTCATTTCCTTGCGAAGAGCGCCTCGTAGCGGGGCATGGGCTCGAGAATGCCGCCGGATTTCGCCCAGTAGTCGGCGTCCAGCTCGAACACACCGCCCTTCACCTTCGTCCAGGGCGCGTCGGGATAGGCGAGATCCTTGCGCATCTCGTCCCAAAACCTGTAGTTCTGGTGTCCGTTGGACTCGACGAGGCCCATGTTGCCGATGCCGGGGAAGGCGGAGAGTCGCGCGGCGACGACCTTGTTCCACTCGACGTTGACGGGCGAGACGGTGAGGTCGGCGCAGAAGCACGGCACATCGTGGCGGCGGGCGACCTCGGCGACGCGCATCGAAACCGACATCGTCTTGGCGATGGGCTTCAGGGCCATCGCGCGGTAGCCCATCGCGATGCGCTCCTCGGCGTCCTCGGGCGTGTGGGCGGACTCGTCGGAGGCGAGCCGCACTGGGATGTCGTGCACGTCGACGCGGTTCATCTCGTCGAACGGCTCCTCAATGACGGCGACCTGGTCGAGCGCACCGATGCGCCTGAGGTGGTCGAGGAAGCGCAGGAGCGTCTCCTTCTTCTCGTAGCGGCCGTTCGCGTCGAAGTAGTAGGGCAGGAGCCCGCTCTTGGTGTAGGGCGTGCGGCGGTCCTTGAGCGCGGCGTGAATCGCGCTCACGCGTTCGCAGTCCTTGCGGAGCATCTCCTCCTGCGTGCCACCCTGACCGATCTTGATCTTCATGAAGAAGTAGCCGTCGTCGACGAGCTTCACGACGTCCGGAATCGGCACGGCGTAGCTGACGAGGGGAATTGCGGCGGCGCGCGGGTGGCGGGACGAGAGCGCGGCGCGGTACTCGTCGGGGATCATCTCGTCGAACGAGGTGAAGCCGTTCTCGCGGGCGAAGAGCACCCAGGCGGCGGCATCCACCGAGACGAGCGCGTTGAGCGCGAAGGTGGCGCGCAGCCTGTCGGAGACGACTAGGCGCTTGCCGAAGTCCCACAGCTCGGGGAAGAGCTGGTCGACGAGCTCTGGCGGCGTGACGAAGCTCCTGCCCTTGGCCATGGTGAGGGCGTGGCGGGTCAGCGAGTACATCATCGCATCCGCGGCGCAGCCCGGGTTCGCGAGCGTGACGGCGGCGTCGCTCCACATGCACCCCTGGTTGGCGAGGCCGATGCCGTGCCTGCCGGAGGTGGAGACGAGGCGCGAGGCGAGGTGCCACGAGCCGATCTTGCCGCGATCCTGGTAGACGCCCTTGAACCCGAACGCGCCCTTGGTGGGCATGAACTCGAGGCGGGAGTCTCCCTCGGCGATGGTGATGCGCTTCAGGGCGCGGCGCGGCGCGGCGTTCGCGGCGCCGGCGGCGAGTGCGCCGGCGGAGCATGCCGCGGTCGCGAGGAACTCCCGACGCGTGGTCATGACTGCCAGCCCTCCTTGCCGATGAGCTTCAGCGGGTTCTCGCGGGCGATCTTCAGGCAGTCAGTGTAGGAGAGCCCGACCTCGGGCGACATCAGCGTCTTCACGCAATGAGCGATTAGGCACGAGGACCCGTGCAGGGACTTCGTCTGCGGGCCGCGCAGGAAACCGTTCGGCTCCAGCACCGAGACGCTGCCGTTGCGCACGTAGGTGCCGGGCGGGAGACCGCCCGGGTACGAGCAGTCGGAGACGGTGACGAGCTGGTCGAGCGGGCGCGACCTAACGTAGACATGCAGCATCTCCTTCGGCAGGTGGAACCCGTCGGAGATGAACATCGGGGTGTAGTTCTGGTTCGAGAGCACCGTCCAGATCTGGTTGTGGTGGCGCGGCACCTCGTTCGGCATCGCGTTGCCGAGGTGGGTGAACATGCGCGCGCCGGCCTTGGCGAGGCGGTTGAGGTCCTCGGTCTTCCAGGTCGTCGTGTGGCCGAGGGAAATGACCGCGCCGGCGGCCGTCACGCGGCGCGTGAAGTCCTCGGCGTTGCCGCGGTCGCCGTCGATCGTGACGATGCGGATCATCCCGTCGGCGGCGTCCTGCCACTTCTCGAAGACCTTGAAGTCGCAGTCACGCGTCCACTTGCGGTTGTGCGCCCCGGAGTAGCCGAAGACGTTCGAGACGAACGGGCCTTCCATGTGGAAGCCGAGGATGCGCTTCTCGCACTCGGGATACTTCTTCATGGCTTTCCGGATGGTCCGGAGGTCGTGGACGGCCATCTCGTCGGGACATGTGCAGATCGTGGCGAGAAAGCCCTCGGTGCCGCCGTCACGCAAGGCCTCGACGACCTTGAGGACGCCCTCCTCGGTGAGATCGTCGCCGGTGAAGCTCACACCGACGCGGCCGTTCACCTGCAAGTCGACCCAGGTCGGGCCGTTGCGACGACTCGTGCCGATCGCGAAGCTCCTGCCCGCGACCGAGGCGCCGGCCGCGAGCGCGGCGCCCCTGAGGAAATCGCGACGATTCGTCCTCTTCATGTCCCGTATCCCCTTCTCAGGCCTTCGGCTCCCAGCCGGGCTGATACTTCGGCATCCAGTACTTCGCGGCGGCACAGTTCGGGTCAGCCAGCTCGCCGGTCGCCGGATTGATGTGCACGACCTCGCGCGTGAGGAGCGAGACGTTGCCGCAGATGGGCAGCAGGTCGGACTTGAGCGCCTCGTCCATCGGCATCGCGGTGCGCTGGTCGTTGTTGCGGATGCACTCGACGAACTTCTGGACGTGGACGGTGTCGTTCTTGCCGCCGCCGGCGCTCGCGTTGACGCCGCCGGCCATCTGGGCGGCGGACATCTCGTTCGCCTTCCACTCCTTGATGACCTTCTTGCCCTTACGGTCGAAGACCGCGGTGCCGCCGCCGGGGCCGAAGTTGACGAGCGCGTCGTCGAGGTAGACGAGACAGCCCGTGCCCTGGTCCATGAACGGCTTGCCGCCCTGGTGCGAGCAGCCCTCCCAGGTGAGGAACTTGCCGTCCGCGAACTTGACGTTCAGCATCTGGGTGTCCTCGTACTCGAAGCCCTCGCCGGGATAGAAGAGCTTGCCGCCGCCGGCGTAGATGTCCGTCGCCCAGCCCGAGCCGAGCGCCCAGCGGGCGATATCGACGAAGTGCAAGCCGTTGTTCGGCAGATCACCCGTGCCGTAGCCGCGGAAGAAGCGCCAGTTGTAGTGGACAAGCTCGCCGCGGAAGCCCTTCTCGCGCGGGGCTGGTCCCTGCCAGAGGTCCCAGTTGACGCCCTCGGGCACCGGCATCGGCTTGCAGCGGTCGACGCGCGGACGGTCGGAGAGGCACCAGGCCTTCGCCCAGTGCGGCTGGCCGTACTGGCCGGAGCGGATGAGGTCCACCGCCTGCTGGGAGGAGTAGGAACTGCGGCGCTGGGTGCCGAGCTGGAAGATCATGCCGGTGCGCTTCTGCACCTTAGCGAGAATCTTCGCCTCGCCCGGGGTGATGCCGATGGGCTTCTCGAGGTAGAGGGCCTTCCTCGCCTCCATCGCCCAGATGCCGGCGAGCACGTGCCAGTGGTCGGGCGTGGCGATGATGACGCCGTCGATCGGGTTGGACGCGTCGTTGAACATCTCGCGCATGTCCTCATAGCGCTTCGGCTCGTTGCCGGCGATGCGCTTGACCTCGGAGGCCGCGTACTCGGTCGCCGCGCGGTCGATGTCGCAGACGCCGGCGATCTCGACGCCGTTGACCTGGAGCGCGCCGAGCATCACCTGGTAGCCGCGGCCGCGGTTGCCCTTCGGGTGCATGAGGTTGCGGCCCGACGCAGGGTCGAACTTCGTGCGCGAGCAGCCGACAACGCCGAGGCGGATGCGGTTCGAGGGCGCGCCCGCGCCAAGGGCCTTGCCGGAGGCGGCGACGAAGAAGGCGCCGGCGGCGCCGTTGGAGATGAATTCCCTTCTGTTCATTTTTCCCTGACCTTTCAGTTTCGTTTTCGTTGATGAATCGTTGGATGGATGCGCGGCTCAGCCGAGCCCCGGATAGCGGCGATACGGCGCGCGATACGGGCAGGACAGCAGGCGGTTCGCCTCCTCCGAGTTGGTGAAGCGCTCGCGCACGCCGTCCCACTCGAGGCGCATCTTGAGGCGGCAGGCGATGTTCGCGATGTGGGCGAGCGAGGTGGAGCGGTGTCCTTCCTCAAGCGAGACGTACGGCTCCTGGCGGCTCTTCACGCAGTCGAGGAAGTTCCGCACGCACGCATCGGTAGCCGACGCGCCGGAATTGTCCTTCAGCACCACCTTCTCGACGACCTTGCGCTCGATGGCCTCGAAGGTCGGCTTGCGAGGGTTGTGGAAGAGGCGGTTATTCGACGGGATGAAGCGGTAGCCGTTCGCACTGCTCAGATAGGCCGCGCCGTCGGAGAGGATGATCTCGAGATCGCGCGGGGCGTTGAGGTAGGCCTGGCCGGCCTCGTAGATCGAGAACTGGATGATCTTGCGGTCGGGGAACTCCCAGGTGCACTCCATCGTGTCCGGCACGTCGCCGTCGTCATCGAGCCAGTAGCGCCCGCCCGTCGCCGAGACCGCGACCGGCGCCGTCTCGTCCATCAGCCAGCGGAAGGCGTCGAGGGAGTGGACGCCCTGGTTGGCGAGCTGGTTGCAGAAGTCGTAGTGCCAGCGGAACATGTAGGGGCAGAGCGTGTAGCGGAACGGCACCTTCTGTGCCGGGCCGAGCCAGGCGTCCCAGTCCAGCCCCGGCGAGGGCTCGCAGGGCGCGCAGCGGCCGATGCCGTTCGGGCCGTAGTTGCCGCTCCATCCGTGGCGGCAGGCGATGATCTTGCCGTACTTGCCGGTCCGCAGCTGGTCCTTGAACTGGCGGAAGAGCGCGGAGCTGCGGCGCTGGATGCCAACGGCGACGACGCGGTCGGTGCGGGCGCAGAAGTCGACCATGAAGCGGCCCTCGGCGACGGTGCGCGTCAGTGGCTTCTCGCAGTAGACGTCCTTCCCGGCGGAGACTGCGTCGCACACCTGCAGCGCGTGCCAGTGATCGGGCGTGCCGATGCAGACGGCGTCGACCTCCTTGTCCTCCAGCAGCCGACGGTAGTCGGTGTAGCGCTTCGGCTCCCGCTCGAACTTCTCGTCCAGGTCGGGGATGAACCACGGCGGCTTGCAGCCTTCCGGCGTGCAGTTCGCGATGATCTTCGGGTCGATTGCGGCGTGGTCGCGGTCGAGATAGGGCTTGTAGACGTCGCAGAGGGCGGTCACCTCGACGTCGGGCATGCGCATGAAGCTCTGGAGGAGCTGGCTGCCGCGGTTGCCGATGCCGATGAAGCCCATGCGGATGCGGTCTCCGACCTTGCCCGCCTTGGCGATGTGGGGAAAGCCCGTCACGGCGGCGGCCGCCGCGCCGGTGCGAAGGATGTCGCGTCTCGTCAGTTCCATTTCCGTCTCCTTGGCTATGTATGCTGTATGGGGTTGGTGTGAAATGCTGCAGTTGTCGGTCAGCGGTTAAGATAGGTCGCCGGGTTGCGCTCGGCGTCGTAGAGCTGGTAGGGGTCGCCGTAGGCCGCGCCGACGGAGAGCCACCAGACGCGCCAGCGGTAGGCGAGGTCGATGTCAGCCCAGCACGGCTCGTTCACGCGGAACGCCTCCGCCAGTGTCGAGCCGTCGCCGCCGATGATGCGGTTCGGCAGGTTGCCCTGGCGGAACTGCACGGCGAGCGGCATGCCCGTGTCGAGCGCCCGTGTGCGGAAGACGTTCTCGAGCCGGTTGGAGCTCGTCGCCGCGATCGGGAAGATCACTAGCTCCGCCCCGTTGAGCTGGAGCTGGCGCATCGTCTCGGGGAAGAAGTTGTCCCAGCAGATGCAGAAGCCGATCCTGCCGAAGTCGGTCTCGAAGACGGAGTACGAGTCGCCGGCGAGCTTGCCGCCGAGGAACTCGCCGGTTGTGAGGTGCACCTTGTGGTACTTGCCGACGAGCCGCCCCTCGCGGTCGAAGAGCACGGCCGAGTTGTACTCGACGCCGTTCGCCTCGCGCTCGCACACGCCGCCCGCCATGTAGCAGTGGTACTTCTTCGCGTAGCGGATGAGCAGCTGTGAGGTCGGGCCCTCGGGCACGCGCTCCCACTTGTCCTTCGGATCGGGATTGCCCGAGGTGGAGAACACTTCCGAGCAGGCCATCACGAGATCGGGCCGCTCGACCTTGGCGAAGGCCTCCTCGAGGGCCTTCTCGACGAGGGCGACGCGCTCGGTGATGGTCTTGCCGGCCTTTCGCGGATTGGCCAACACGATGCGCGCGATGCGCTTCGGGAGCGCCGGCACCGCCCGCGCGCGCACGCTGCGGAAGTCGACCTCGCAGTCGCGGGACTTGACGAAGCACTCGAGCTCGAGCGCGATGGCGTTCGTCGGCACGTTGAAGGTGTCCGAAAAGGCGCGGTAGGTGACTCCCCCGTCGACGCGATCGGAAAAGCGCACGTAGTCGCGCTGGCAGAACTTCCAGCTCGCGGCGCGGTCCGGCACGTTGATGTCCCCGCCGCCATGGCGGACCTTGGCCCGCACATCGACCCACGAGGCGATGATCATGCAGTCGTTGTATGTCGGTTTGCCGTCCGCCGCGCGGAACTCCGCATCGGCGCTGATCTCCATCGCCTTGCCGGGCTCGATCGGCACGATGACGCTTCGCACGGCGACCGCGTCCGTTCGTTTGAGCGACAAGTGGAAGCTCTCGCCTCGCCCGTCGCGACAGGTGTAGGCTATCTCCTCGGCCCCGGCCGTGAGCGCCAGAAGCGACGCCACGCCGAGGCATGCGATTCCATTCTTCATGTTCATTCTATCCCCTTCTCTGGAAATGATGTATCCGTGTGCTGTATTATAGCCTATTTGACCCTCCGATTGCAAGCGCGAAGGGATTATAATCGCAGGCAGAATCGTTGCGTTTTTCAATCAGCGCGGTCGACGCGACGGGAGCGGGCTGGAAGCATCGAGGCGATCCGATTTTCATTTCTTCCCCCCTTTCGTGATGATAGCCTTGATTGTCTCGCCCGCCAGGCACATCCCAAAAGTCGCCGTCACCTGCATGAGGCTGCCCTTGGGAAGGGGCGAGGGATGGTGGATGGTGGATGGTGGATGGGGGGTGGAGATTGCGGGTTCGGTGCTCCAGACGCAGGGGAATCGGGACGCGGGAAAGCGATTTATCGACTTGAATCGGTGGCGCAGGGCCCTGGCCAGTCCGTCGCCGACGACTTTCTCGAACGAGGTGACGCACACCTTCGTCGGATTCGCCCTCAGCGCAGCGCCCATCGAGCTCACCAGCGGCACTCCGGCCGCCGTGGCGCCCAGGATCAGCTCCGCCTTGCACGCCACGCTGTCGATCGCGTCCACAATCGCGTCAAACCCCTCAAGCCCCTCAAACCTCTCAAACCGCTCAAACCGCTCCTCCACCTCGCATTCCGGGCTGATCGCCTTCAGGCGCTCGGTCATTGCCTCGACCTTCGGACGGCCGATCGTCGCCGCGGTCGCGGGGCACTGGCGGTTGATGTTGCTCGGGACGACGCGATCATCATCCATCAGCGCGATGTGTCCGAGACCGGTCCGCACCAGCGCCTCCGCGCACCAGCTGCCGACGCCGCCGACGCCGACGACGAGCACGCGCGCCGCCGCGAGACGCCGCATCGCCGTGTCCCCGAGGAGCATCGCCGAGCGCACGCATCGATCGGACGTCATCGCGGCACTCTGACGCTCAGCCATCCAGGCGCACGCGCAGGGATCCGACCTGGGCTGCGGTATTGGCGACCGAGGGGTCGACCGCCGCCTTAACGACCGCATCGGACGCCGCGCCGTGCAGCCATACGGAGGACGCCGCGGCGAGAAACGGGTCGTTCTTCAGGTAGGCCCAGCGTGCGCCGATGATGCCCGCCAGGAGATCGCCCATGCCGCCGAGGGCCATGAACGGGTTCCCGGTGTTGTTCTCGTAGACCTTCTTGCCGTCGTCCGAGACGACAAGCGTGTGTGCGCCCTTCAGCACCACCGTCGCCCCGTAGCGGTCGACGATCTCGCGCGCCGTCGCGAGCCGGTCCGCGGAGACCTTCTCCTTCGTCCAGCCCAGGAGCTTCGCCGCCTCGCCCTCGTGCGGAGTCAGAACGAGCTCCTGTCCCTTCGCCGGGTCGTATCCGTCGGTGCGACCGTACCACGAGGCGAGGATGGCCAGCGCGTCGGCGTCGAGCACGAACCGGCCGCGCGAGCCGGAGAGTAGGCGCGTGACGATCACCTCGGTGGAAACCGAGATGCCGAGGCCCATGCCCATCACCGTGACATCCGCCTTCGGCGGCACGCAGGTCGCAACGAGCTTCGTGAACGTCGCCTCGGGGACGAGCGCGCCTGCGGCGATGCGCGAGGCGTCGGGAACGACGAGCTGCACCAGCCCCGCGCCGCCCGTGCGCGCGCCGAGCCCGGCGATGACCGGGGCGTGGATGTATCGCCCCGAGCCGCCGACGACCGTGACGGTGCCGACGGTGTACTTGTTGGCGTTCTCGGGGCGCTTCACGAACGCCCCCTTCAGGCTGTCCGGCAAATTCAGGCTCACAGATCCTCCCACTTCAGGCGCAATGACGCGGCGTTGATGCGGATGCGCGTGCCGCAGTTCTGCGGAACCACGCCGCCTCGGATGAGCGTGTCCAGCGAATTGCGCAGCTTGATGAGCGCGGGGCGATTCTCCTTCCATTCCTTGTCCGTCATCCGGTCGAGGACGCCGTGGAACTCGTTCGCGAGGTTCTTCCACGTCGTGGCGTATTCCCCTTCCTTCGCATACGAGATCACCTCCGCCATTGCCAGCATGTTCGAGACCGTCGGCGCGAGGGGCTTCTCAAGTCGCGCAAAGAGCGTTGCGGCCGTCTGGCGGCGGAGCGCCATCACCGCGTCCTCGTTCGCGGACATCATCGAGTGGGTGAGGTTGTCCCACCGCGAACGAAGCGGGCGGTACCAGATGTTCCTGAAGTGGACGACGCAGCCATGGTCCTGCAGTGAGAGGGGGCCCTTCGTCGCGTGCGGCACGAGCGGCTTGCGGCGGGCGTGGGTGGTGATGCCCTCCATCTCCCAGTGGTCCTGCACGAGGACTCCGTTGAAGAGCACGGTGAGGCTGCCGGGGTGGACGAGTCGCGACCCATCCCACACCGGCTGGTGGAAGATGATGTCGTAGACCTGCCACTCCCCGGGCTTGCGCTGCGGGTTGACGAGCGGCGGGGTCTCGGCGTAGATGGCGCCGGCCTGTCCGTCGGCGTAGTTGTCGACGAACCCCTCCTTGCCCTGGAGCTGCGCACTCGTGTAGTACGACTCGAGCACCTGCACCTCGTGGCCGGTCTTCGTGCCCATCAGGAAGACGCCGGAATTGCCGCGCATCTGCGGCCCCTTGCCGCCGTCGGTGACGTCGGGATCGTGGCGGAACTCGATGTGGAGCTGGCAGTCGCCGAACTCGGCGCGCGTGCGGACGCCCCCGCCGTTCTTCCAGCCAGCGACGCAGTAGAAGTCGCCCTCGGTGCCGAGTTTCCACTGCGATGGATTGCCTTTGTCATCGCACCAGTTGCGCTCGAACGACTCGCGCGTACCGTCGAAGAGCACGATTGCGTCCGACGGCGCACCGGTCTGCACGTACGCGGCCGGCTCAACCTTGTCCGGCTTGGGGCGGTTCCAGTCGTGGACGGCCCAGGCGTGCTTCGCGTCGGGGACGTCCCCGTAGACGCCGGCTGCGATTGCGCTGCCAGCGGCAAGTGCCGCGGCGAGAGACAAGATGCTTTTCATTTCGCTTTGCTCCTTTGGTTTGCGTTGGTCGAAAGGTTCAGAAGAAGGTCATTTGCCCGGGGAGCTCGGAGAGACGCTTGCGCGTCTTGCGGACGATCTTCGGCGCGTTGACGTCGAGGTCGTTCGCCTCGAGATTGCGCAGGATCTCGCTCGCACGCGCGACGACCTCGCCTGGCAGACCCGCCATCGCCGCGACGTGAATGCCGAAGCTCTTCTCCGCCGTTCCCGGCGCGATGCGTCTGAGGAAGATGACGCGCCCGCCCTCCTCCTTCACCTTGACGGTGTAGTTCTTCACGCCCATGAAGGTGTCTGCGAGATCCGTGAGCTCGTGGTAGTGCGTTGCAAAGAGCGTCTTCGCCTTCGCCTGGGGCTTGCCATGGAGATACTCGGCGACGGACCACGCGATGGAGATGCCGTCAAAGGTGGAGGTGCCGCGGCCGATCTCGTCGAGGACGATGAGCGAGCGCGGCGTCGCGTTGTTGAGGATGTTCGCGGTCTCCTGCATCTCGACGAGGAACGTGGAGCGTCCGCGGGAGAGGTCGTCGCCAGCGCCGATGCGGGTGAACACGCGGTCGAGTACGCCGAGCCGCATCGCGGAGGCGGGCACGAACGAGCCCATCTGGGCCATCACGGCGATCGTCGCCACCTGGCGGATGTAGGTCGACTTGCCGGCCATGTTCGGTCCCGTGATGAGCTGGATCTGGTCCGTCGTCGTGTTGAGGAAGGACGAGTTGGGCACGAACGGCTCGGCGTCGGGGAGCTGCTCGATGATCGGGTGGCGGCCGTCGGTGATCTCAAGGACGTCCGAGTCGTCGACGACGGGACGTGCGTAGCCGGCGGCGAGGGCGCGGTCGGCGAGGGCGAGCGTCGCGTCCAGTTCGCCGAGCGCGAGGGCGGTCTCCTGGATGGCGACCGTGCGCGCGGCGATCGCGGCGAGGATGTCGCGGTAGAGGCGTTGCTCGATCGCGATGGCGCGCTCCTGCGCCCCGACGACCTTGCGCTCGTATTCCTTCAGTTCGGGGGTGACGTAGCGTTCGCCGGTGGTGAGCGTCTGGCGGCGCTCGTAGTCGTCCGGGGCGAGGGCGACGGATCCCTTGGGTATCTCGATGACGAATCCGAAGGTGGAGACGTGCTTCACCTTGAGCTTGGCGATGCCGGTGCGCTGCTGCTCGCGCGCCTGGAACTCGGCGAGCCACTGGTGGCCTTCGGTGGCGATGCGGCGCAGGTCGTCTAGCTCGGCGTCATGTCCGGGCGCAATGAAGCCGCCGTCGGTCAGGAGGACCGGCGGGTCGTCGGCTATGGCGCGGTCGATGAGGTCGACGACCTCGGGCTGCTCGACGAGACGGCTGGCGCAGTCGATCGACATCGACGGCTGTCGATTGCTCTCGACTGCAGTCGCCAGCCGTCGAATCTCCGGCACCGGGCGAAGGCTCGTGGCGAGCCCCTTCAGGTCGCGCGGGTTGGCGCGACCGGCGTCGACCTTGGCGATGAGCCGTTCGAGATCGCGCACGCCCGAGAGGAGACCGCGCAGCGCAGCGAGCGCGGC
>CACYCW010000032.1 GCA_902773015.1 uncultured bacterium | reverse complement strand
GCGCCCATGCGCAGGCCCTCCTTGAGGGACTTCGCGCCGACGGGACGAATCATGAACTCCTGGAATGCAATCGGCGCATCGGAGTGGGCGCCGCCGTTGATGATGTTCATCATCGGCACCGGAAGGGTGTAGGTGTTCGTGCCGCCGATGTAGCGATAGAGCGGCATGCCAAGCGCATTCGCAGCCGCCTTGGCGACGGCGAGGGACACGCCGAGAATCGCATTCGCGCCGAGCTTGGACTTCGTCGGGGTGCCGTCGAGCTTAAGCATAAGCTGGTCGATGCCGCGCTGGTCGCAGGGGCACTTGCCGATGAGCTTGGGCGCAATGACCTTGTTGACGTTGTTCACGGCCTTGGTGACGCCCTTGCCGAGATAGCGCTTCGGGTCGCCGTCACGCAGCTCGAGCGCCTCGTTGACGCCGGTGGAGGCGCCGGAGGGAACCGCCGCGCGGCCGAGAACGCCGTTCTCGAGAATGACGTCTACCTCGACCGTGGGGTTGCCGCGCGAGTCGATGATTTCACGTGCCTTGACTGCCTGAATCTTCATGTTTCTCCTGTTCGCTTTCTTTTCTCTTTTAGAACCTTGCCGACGCGACAACCACTTCGGGGATGCCTCTCCTCGGGCGATTCTCCGCGACAGGTGGTAATTATACCAAAAAACGCCGTGCAAACGCAACCCGAGAGCGCCACATGCAGGTCTCAGGCGCGCTTGGCGCGGGGGATGACCCAGCTGAGGCTGCGGGCCGAGTCGCGCAGGATCGCCCCTGCGACGGCCTTCACGTCCGCCGAGGTTACGGCGCGAATGCCCTCGACCTGCTCCTCCGGCATGACCAGGCGGCCAAACGCCAGCATCGTCTGCCCATAGAAGAACATCTTGTTCGTCACCCGCTCGTGACCGAGACGGAAGTTCCCGACAAGGAAGTCGCGCGTTCGCCGCAGCTCCACGGCGGAGACGCTGCGCTCGCGGATGCGCGCGAGTTCCCGGTCGACGGTCGCGAGCGCACGGTCCGCCTTCGCCGGATCCAGACCCGCCGTCACGGTGAACATGCCCGCGTCGCCGAAGAACTGCATCCGCGAGCCGATGTCGTAGCTGAGCCCGCGCTTCTCGCGCACCTCCTGGAAGAGCCGGCTGGACATCCCCCGGCCGAGAATCGCGTCCATCACCGTCGCGGCATACTTGCGGGGATCGCGGATGCCGAACGTGCGGTAACCGAGGGCGAGCTGGGTCTGGTTGATGTCGCGTTCCGCCGAGACCCATGCGACGGGACGCCCCGCGAGCGCGCGATCAGTGCGCGGACGCGCGGCGGACGCGCGGCGGATGCCGCCAAGGGCGGCGCGCACGAGGGCGACCGCCGCACCGGGATCGAAGTCGCCGGCGATGACCGCGATCGTGTTCGAGGGCAGGTAATGCCCGCGGATGTAGCGCCGCAGGTCCGTCGGGCGCATCGGCGCGAGCGAGTCGGGCGTGCCACCGACGGACGCGCCGAGCTGCGACTTCGGAAAGAGCGAGCGCTGGAGATTCTCCATCGCCACCGAGTCCGGCTCGTCGGCGTACATGCGCAGCTCCTCGATGATGACCTGCTTCTCGCGGTCGAACTCGTCCGCCGGGATCGACGCGTGGAGATACATGTCGGTGAGGATGTCCACGGCTTCGGCGAGATACTCGCGCGGGAGATGGGCGTAGTAGCAGGTCGACTCCTCGCCGGTCATGGCATTGAACATCCCGCCGCGGCCCTCGATCGCGCGGGAGATGTCGATTGGCTTGCGCGTCGGCGTGCCCTTGAAGAGCATGTGCTCGATGAAGTGGGAGATTCCGGCGGTGCGGGCCGTCTCGTGGCGCGAGCCACTGGCGATGAAGAGACCGACGGCGACCGACTCGGCCTCGCAGGGAACGGTGACGATCCTCAGTCCGTTCGGGAGGGTTTCACAATGCGGCAATGTTAAGCTCCTTGAGCGTGGCGCGCCCGTCGTAGAGGGCCTTGCCGACGATGGCGGCGCGCAGGTTGGGCCGCTCGAGCGCCTTGAGATTGGCGATGTCGAAGACGGACGAGACGCCGCCGGAGGCGGTGATCTGGCAGGTCGGCGCGGCGTCGCAGATCGCGGCCATCTGGGTGAGGTTCGGACCGCCGAGCATGCCGTCCGT
>CACYCW010000031.1 GCA_902773015.1 uncultured bacterium | reverse complement strand
GTAGAGCACCTTGGTGAGGTTCTCGGCGAGCACCTTGCGCTCGACGGCCTCGACGTAGGAGCCGCGGTTGAAGTCCTCGAGGTCGAAGTCGTTGACGGCCTTGGCGCTCCAGAGGCGGAGGGAGTTGACGGCATTGCAGTAACCGACGATCGGCAGGTCGTAGGGCACGCCCTCGACCGTCTCCGCCGGCAACCAGACCCACTTCTGTCCGCCCTTCTCGGCGCGGCACTCAACGTGTCCGCCGAAGTGGACGTGCTGGGCGTACTCGGGGCGCACCATCTCCCACGGATAGCCGTTGCGCAGCCAGTGGTCAGGCTCCTCGACCTGGCTGCCGTTGACGATGCGCTGACGGAAGATGCCGTAGTCGTAGCGAAGCCCGTAGCCCATGCCGGCGATGTCCAGCGTCGACATCGAGTCGAGGTAGCAGGCGGCGAGGCGGCCGAGGCCGCCGTTGCCGAGGCCGGCATCGTTCTCGAAGTCGCGCAGGTTGTTCCAGTCGATGCCGAAGTCCTTCAGCGCATCGCGGCAGAGCTGGTCGGCCTTGAGGTTGATGACGTTGTTGCCGAGCAGGCGCCCGATGAGGAACTCGAGGGAAAGGTAGTAGACGCGCTTCGTGTTCTGCCGGCCGTACTCCTCCTGCGTGGAGATCCAGCGCTCGACGAGTCGGTCGCGCACCGCGTTGGCGAACGCCGTGTACTGGTCGCGCTCGGTGACGCGCGTCTCGCCCTTGGCGAGCGAATACCTGAGGTGCCACGCGAAGTCCTCTTTCAGACCCTCGACAGACATCTCGACCCGACGATCCTTGCCTTTTCTTGCCATCTTCCCTACCTGTTCCTATCTTGTGTTGTGGTGACCTGCTGCGCCAAGGCGATCAGAACAGGCTCTTGAGCGAATCGACGGCCTTCTTGGCGCCTTCGCCGACGGCCTTCGCGCCTTCGCCGACCGCATCCACGGCCTTGCCCGCGCCTTCGCCGACCGCATCCACGGCCTTGCCCGCGGTGTCGCCTACGGCGGATGCGGCCTTGCCCGCGGCATCCGCCGCGCCACCCGCCACATTGCCGACCGCCTCGGTCGTCGCCGCCGCCGCATCGCCAACGGCCTTGGTCGTCGCCGCCGCCGCGTCGCCAACGGCCTTGGTCGTCGCCGCCGCCGCGTCACCCGCGATCCCGCCGAGTGCCTTGAGCTGGTCGCCGACCGCGCCCGCCGCCTTGGTGACGGCCTCGATGATGGCGTTCCAGACCTCCTCCATCGTCGCGCCGCCAGACTCCTTGCCGACGTCGGTGAGCGTGATCGAAGGCAGCGAGATCGGCACGACGCTGAGCTTGATCTTCAGGCCCGAGATCTCCAGACGGTCGATGATGAACTTCTTGCCGGGTTCCTTGGATTCGGGCTCCTCCGCCTTCTCCCCCTCCTTCTCCTTTTCGGCCTGCGCCGCCTCGTACTTCTCCTTGCCGCCGGCGAGGTTGTACTGGATCTGCGTGAAGTTCAAAACGTTGTTCTCGCCGCCGCTCACAACGGAGACGAACACGTCCCTCACCGTGATCTCCTCGACGTGCACGACATCCGTCGGCAGCGTCATCATGCCGAGATCGACGGCAACGGAGCCGAGCGTGACGGCATACTTCTCGGAGTAGCCGGCTGGATTGGCGAGCTGCATATCGCCGAGCTCAACCCGTCCCGAGTAGGGATTGAGCGAGAGCTGGCCGAGATGGAACTCGGTCTTGACGATGCCGGGCACCGTCGAGTTCGCGACCCCCTTCACCACGGGGCCGAACCAGAGCGGCATCGCCAGGATCGCGAGGATGACGATCGCGATGATGCAAACTATGACCTTGAGCAGGATTTTTAATGCCTTCATTTCAGTGCCTCCACTGTTATCTTTGTCCGGTGGCCGGAGCCGACGGTCTCGACCTCGAGAACGTTCGCCATCCAGCGCTCACCAAATTTCTTGATCCGCGTGCCCCAGAGCCGGCGCACGGCCTTGCCGTCCGCCATCTCCTCGGCCTGCATCAGGGCGCCGGTCTTGCGGTCGACCCACACCCGGACGGTCCGCCCGCCCTTTCTCATCACGACGACGGCGCATTTCTGGCCGTGCACCGACTCGCCCTCGCGCTCGGCATCGTACGAGAAGTCGTCCCACCACAGGTAGTCGAGCGTGAGGTCGCTCCAGGTGACGTCCGTCCCGAGAATGCGCCCTTCGCGGGCGAACGGCACGTCGGCGCCATCCTCACCGGTGAGTCGCAGGTCCGTCTTGCCGGCGCGGCGGTTTAGCACGTAGCCGTACTCTGCCTGGGGGATGCCCTTGCGGTTTCGAAGGACGATTCGCCCCGAGAGCTCGACGTCGGCGGGAATCATCGAGCGACAGCTCGCCACCAACTCATGCGCGGTGGCGTTCGTGGAGATGAGAAAGCTCGCGAGAATGGCGATCATCTGAACTCGACCTCCAGTCGCTCATCCACCGGCCCGCCGAGGGCGCGCCCGGTCTCGTAGTAGCGCTTGGCCGTGGCCTTGCCCTCCGGATCGGACTGCAGCACCAGCCGCGCCATGTTGTAGTAGGCGAAATGGTTGCGCGGGTTGGACATGATCGCCTGGTCGAGCGTGCGTTCCGCGTCCTTGAACCGGCCCTGCCTCGTCTCCAGCGCGGCGCGGAGGTTCAGCGCCGCGGCCCCGTTCGGACGCGCGACGAGCAGCTCGTCAATGAGGCGCTCGGCGGTCGCATAGTCCCCCTTCGCGATGCTCTCCATCGCGAGGGCGCGTTTGGAAAGGGGTTGCCGGGTTGAGGCGTTGAGAGGTTGAGGCGTTGAGGCGGGGGAGGGTTGGGGCTTGGGCTCCTCGGCGGCAGGGGTGGGGGCGGGGACGGGCGGCTTTTCGCCGCGCTTCGCGGCCCGTTCGGCGGCGAGGCGCCGCTCAAGCTCCGTCGTGTCGCTCACGGCGACGGCGCGCGCGTTGGCCTTCACCTGGCTGAGGAGCATCGTGTCGATCGCCGCGTTCACGTAGGCGCGCTTGTTGCGGAGCGTCGCGAACTCCGCGCTCTTGGCGCGCTCCGGATTCTCCGCCTCGACCCGATCCAGCTCGACGAGCGCCTTGCGGTAGGCCGCAATGGACTCGTCGACCTTGCCGTCCGCCGCGAGGTCGGATGCCTCGTCAATGAGCGTACTGGCCGGTTCCATGAGCTCGGAGATGCGACGAGGCTTGGCCTCGTCGTCATCCGAGCCGAAAGGCCAGTACCAACTGGCCTGAACACCCCAGGCAAGCGCGACTGCCGACGCGAAAACGACAAGCCTTCTCATGCGTCCTGCCCGGGGTCTCCCGCTCTCACTGCTTCGCGGTCAGTGCCGCGACGCCGGGCAGCGTCTTACCTTCGAGGAACTCAAGGGACGCGCCGCCGCCGGTCGAGACATGGCTCATCTCCGCGGCCTTGCCGCTCTTCTTGACCGCGCTCACCGAATCGCCGCCGCCGATGATCGACGTGCCGCCGTTGGCCTTCACCGTCGCGACCGCGTCGCAGACGCCGTAGGTGCCCTTGGCGAGCGGCGCGAACTCGAAGCAGCCCATCGGCCCGTTCCAGACGACCGTCTTAGCGCCCTTCACCGCCTCGGCGAAGAGGGCGACGGACTTCGGTCCGATGTCCAGCCCCATCCACCCGTCGGGGATGTCGCCTTCGCAGGTCTTCAACTCGATGTCGCTCGCGTCCTTCGTCTCCGGGAACTTGTTCGAGATCACGTTGTCGACCGGCAGTAGGATCTTGATGCCCTTCGACGCCGCGGCGTCGAGCATCTCCTTGCAGTAGGCGACCTGGTCGTCTTCGCAGAGGGACGTGCCGATTTTCAGGCCCTGCGCCTTCTTGAAGGTGTAGGCCATGCCGCCGCCGATGATGAGCGTGTCGACCTTGTTCAGGAGCGACTTCACGACCGCCAGCTTGTCGGACACCTTGGCGCCGCCGAGAATGGCGACGAACGGACGAACCGGGTTCTCCACCGCGTCGCCGAGGAACTGGATTTCCTTCTCCAGCAGAAAGCCAGAGACGGCCGGCTGGATATAGTCGGCGATGACGGCGGTCGAGGCATGGGCGCGGTGGGCCGTGCCGAACGCATCGTTGCAGTAGAGGTCGCCGTAGGAGGCGAGCTTCTTCGCCATCTCCTGACGCTTCGCCTTCAACTCCGCCTTCTGCGTCTGGTACTCCTCCTCGGAGAGGTGAATGCCCTTCTTCTCGTCGTCCTTCTTCACCTTGCCGTCCTCGGCCTTGTAGAAACGGGTGTTCTCGAGAAGCGCAACCTCGCCGGGCTTCAGCGCCTTGACGACATCATCCGCGGCCATGCAGTCGGGCACGAACTTCACCTCGCGGCCGAGCTTCGCCGAGAGCGCCTCGGCGACGGGCTTCAGCGAGAACGCCTCCTCGTAGCCCTTGCCCTTCGGCCGGCCGAGGTGGGACATCAGCACGAGGCTGCCGCCCTGCTCGAGCACGTACTTGATCGACGGAAGCGCCGCGACGATGCGCGTGTCATCCGTGATCTTGCCCGAGCCGTCCTTGGCCATCGGGACGTTGAAATCAACTCTCATCACGACGCGCTTTCCCGAGAGCTGCACGTCGCGCAGGGTCATCTTGTCCATCTTTCGCCTCCCTTTCCTTATTTCGACATCCTGTTCAGCTTGAGCTGGGCGCGGCTCTTCTTGCGATTCGCCGTGTTGCGGGTGATTATGCCCCGCTTAACGGCCTTGTCGAGACCGGAGACGAACGCCTTGAAGGTCTTCTCTGCGTCCTCCTTCCTGTTGGCGTCGGCGGCCTTGAAGAGCTGCTTGTGGGCGTCGTGGAGCTTCGCCTTGCAAGTCGCGTTGCGCTTGCGGGCCTTCGCGTTCTGACGATCACGTTTGCGGGCGGCGCGGCCGCCTTTTACATTAGCCATGTCTTCTCACTCCTATTTCGGATGTTTGAGCGGATATTATACTCTTTTCGCCGCCCAGAAATCAAGGGGGTATTTTCTCCAACCGTCCTGCCGCACGCGCTCGACACACTCGCGCATCAGCCCGTCAGCCAACGTTGGCGGGGTAATCGGCAGGGGTCGACAGGACGTCGGCCCCTGCCGAACGGCGACTCGGCACGCGCTCAACCATTTCTCACCCGACCACGACCTGGATCGGGAAGGAGACGGTCTCGGTTCCGTGATCGGGATCGCCGTCGGCGCTGT
>CACYCW010000030.1 GCA_902773015.1 uncultured bacterium | reverse complement strand
CCGCGTTCCTCGGACCGAAGAACGCGATGCGCAGCCTGTTCGCCGAAGGCGTCTCGTGCATTTCCGCCATTGCCGCGTATTATACCAAAATTCGTGATTCGTGGTTCGTGATTCGCGGCTCGCAGAATCTGCCGCGGAGACGACAAAGCAACTGGTGGCCAGGAGCGGGATCGAACCGCTGACACACGGATTTTCAGTCCGTTGCTCTACCAACTGAGCTACCTAGCCCCGCTTGGTGAAATGGTAGGGGCGCAGGGATTCGAACCCTGGACCCAGTGATTAAGAGTCACTTGCTCTAGCCAGCTGAGCTACGCCCCCTTCACCGTTGTTCCCGATCAATGGAGCGAGCTAAGGGACTCGAACCCTCGACAACCACCTTGGCAAGGTGGCACTCTACCAACTGAGTTAAGCTCGCCTGTCGGTCGAAAACGAGAGATAGTATATCATATTCCCCCTTGAGTTGACAAGGGGGAATTTTGAGGAATTGTAATCGCGCTGATCGCCACGGCCTACCTCACATCATTCACCCACACCCCACACCAACTTCGCGCTACAGCGGACAGCAAAATTTTGATATAATGGTGATGCAGAAGAATGTTCGTCTCGAATCCAACCGGAAAGAAATGGGAGTTTTTTACCGATGAAGAATGCTGTTCTATTTTGCGCACTCGCCTGGTGCGCAACGATCGCCGCTGCTTATGCGGGAGAACTATCACTTGACGGAACCTGGCAGTTGGACTACTTTCCCCAGCCGATACGCGCCGCAGTGCGCGACCCGGCGAAGATCCCGG
The DNA here is from genome assembly GCA_902773015.1 of uncultured bacterium. Taxonomy (GTDB): domain Bacteria; phylum Verrucomicrobiota; class Kiritimatiellia; order RFP12; family UBA1067; genus UBA1067. The sequence continues at coordinate 12,696 of CACYCW010000030.1, read as the reverse complement.
ACCACAAGACGCTTGCGGCGACGGTTCCCGGCAACTGCGAACTGGAGCTGGTCAAGGCCGGAATCCTGCCCAACCCCGAAGTCGGGCTCAACGCGATGAAGTTCCGTCCCTACGAAGGCTACCAGTGGCTCTACACGCGCACGTTCGACGCCTCGCCCTGCGACGGCGAGGACGGTTCAAAGGCCGAGCTCGTGTTCGGCGGCGTGGACCTGCTGGCGGATATCTACCTGAACGGCGAAAAGCTCGGCGAGACGGCGAACATGATGATCGAACACCGGTTCGACGTGACAGGCCGTCTCCGCACCAGGGGCAACAAGCTCCAGGTGCTCTTCCGTTCCGCGTTCCTCGAGCTGAACAGGTTCACACTCGGCGAACTCGGCTACCATCACTGCCGCGGCGACCTAGAGCCGCTACGCAAGGCCGCCCACATGGCAGGCTGGGACATACTGCCGCGCCTCTATTGCACGGGGCTGTGGCGGAGCGTGAAGATACGCTACCTCGATCCCGTTCGGATCGACAATGTGACGTGGATCTTCGCGAACACGGACCTGGCGGAGCGCACGGTCGACCTCAAGGTGCAGTTCCGGGTGCAGGCTCCCATGTGGGCGTTCCTCCACAACCACAAGCTGCGGATGCGCCTCGCACGCCATGGCGAGTTCGCTTTCGACCAGACCCGCGCGCTCACCTCCCCCCTGCAGTCCTTCCGCTACTACCACTACACCGGCGCGGTCAAGCGGCCGCTCGACTTCTGGTGGCCGCGCGGCATGGGCGAGCCGGCACTCTATGACGCCACGATCGAGGTGCTCGACCCCAATGGTCGCGTGATCGCGAAGGATTTGCGCAAAGTCGGCGTGCGGACCGTGAAGCTGGTCGTGCGCGACGCCTACAATGCGGCGACACCGGGCGAGTTCAAGTTCTTCGTGAACGGCGAACCTTGCTACATCCGCGGCGCGAACTGGGTGCCGACCGACGCCTTCCCCTGCCGCCAGCGGGCCAAGATGATCGAGACCCTCGAGGCCTTCCGCGACCTCAACTGCAACCTGGTGCGGGTCTGGGGCGGCGGCGTCTACGAGCCGCACGAGTTCTTCGATTGGTGCGACGAGAACGGCGTGATGGTTTGGCAGGATTTCATGACCGGTTGCTCCGCCTTCCCGCAGAACGACGAATACGCTGAGGCGACGCGCGAGGAAGTGCTCCAGATCGTCCTCCGGTTCCGCAATCATCCGTCCCTCGCGCTCTGGAGCGGGAACAACGAGAACGACAACGCACTGCAGTGGTATTCCTTCCCGAGTCAGCGGCCCGACCCCAACCACGACCGGAACAGCCGCAAGACGATTCCCGACGTCCTCTGGGAACATGACGTCACGCGCACCTACTTGCCATCCTCGCCCTACTGGTCGTCCGACTTCTGCGCGGGCATTTCGCAGAAGACGGAGAACCACATCTGGGGTGCCAGGGCGTACTACAAAGGCGACCCCTACCTCAAGGCGCCGGTCCTCTTCGTGAGCGAGATGGGCTACCACGGATGCCCTTCGGTTGAGTCGCTCAAGGAGATGATGCCGCCGGACATGGTCTATCCATGGGCGTCGATCGAGAACGGCGGGAAGGATCCGTTCAGAGACTGGAGGTGGAACGACGCCTGGACCTTCAAGGCGACGAACCCATTCCTGGACAAGAGCGACGCGTACCTCATGCGCCGCAACTCGAACATGGTGAACGAGCTGATGATCATGTTCGGCAACTGCCCCACCAATCTCGAGACGTTCGTCGAGGCGTCGCAGCTCCTGCAGGCCGAGGCATACAAGACCTGGATCGAGGTCTATCGGTCAGGCAAGTTCAAGGAGAAGAACGGTCTCGTGTTCTGGAACATGCGCGAAGGCTGGCCGGGATTCAACGAGGCGCTGATCGACTTCTACGGACGTCGCAAGCTAGGCTACTGGGCGGTCAAGAACGTGCACGGCGACCAGCTGGTGATGGTTCGCGACGACGGACGAGTCGTGGCGATCAACGACACGCTGCACTCGGTCCTCGGAAAGGTGTCGGTTCGCGACCGCGAAAGCGGGAAGGTCCTCCTCTCGCGCGAGTACGCGGTCAATCCGAACGCAACGCTTGTCCTGGGAGTGGTCTCGTGGTCCGGCCAGGGCATCCTCGACATGGAATACGAACAGGACGGAGTTTCGGGCTGGAACTGGTATCTCTACGGCAAACCGACATTCGATCTCGATCAAGTGAGAAAGTGGCTCAGACCTTGCTACAAGCGCCTCAAATCGGTGCGGTAAACATTTTCCAGGAGGAACCATGAAAAATGCAGTTTTACTCGTGGCGACGACTGCCGCACTGACGGCTTGTTGCGTCACCGGACGCGCCAACGTCACTTTTGACGGGCGCACGGGCGCGATTCGCGGATTCTCTTTCGCCGACGGACGTCCAATCGCGACGGCGGTCGAGAACCGCTGGCAGCTGCTTTCAACCGAAGGCGACGCCGAGGCGCTCGAGCGCGAGGACGAGGTGGTCGCCCGCGCCGACGAACCGACCGGCGGAACCGTCTTCACCTGCCGGAATCCGAAGCTGCCCGAAATCGAGATCGTCAAGCGCTACCGCTTCGACGCGCAGGGCGTCAAGCGTACCTTGACCTTCGTCAACAAGAGCCGCACATCGAAATACGTGACGCCGTTCACGGAAGTTCACCTGGACCCTTCGTTCCAGAAGGACGTCTGGCATCTCGGTGCCGGCTACATCGGCCCCTACAAGCCCTTCCCTTCCGTCAGCGCCCCGCGCCGCGTCAGCGAATTCAAGCAGTCTTCGAAGGGCCTCGTGTTCGTCCACCCCGAAGGAACGCGCAGAAGCTTCTCGCACTTCCGCGTGAAGATCGACGACACGGTGGTGCTGCCCTGGTGGCACTCGACGATCGGACACTACCGCGAGTACCATGACCGGCTGTTGTACCTGCCGAACGGCTACCGGATGGGACTTGGCACGTTCGGACTCTATCCCGGCCGGCCCGTCTCGGTGACGGACCGCTTCGACGCCTTCGACGGCGGGCTCTTCGCCTTCTTCGACGGCGTATTCATGAAGGATGCCGACGTCGCGTGCGAGTTCGCCTCCATTCCGCCGCCGCCCGTCTGGATCGGCGACATCGTCTCGCTCGGCTTCGCGACGCCCGTTGACTTCGAGTGTCGCTGGCTTCCGGAGATGCTGGACGACGGCCTCATCGTCAACAAGGGGGACGGCGTGTTCAGCTGGGGCGACTACCGCTTCAAGAACGGCTTTCACAGCCCGAACGGCGGCTTTATCACTGGCCCCGAGGCACGCGCGGCACTCGACGCCGAGCGCGCCTTCTCACCGCGCGTCCGCACGCACTACTACAACATCGTCATCTCCACGAGCTTCTTCACCGCGGTCTTCCGCGAGCATCCCGAATGGTTCCGCGACAAGGACCGGGACGGCAACCGCGACTCGCTTTTCCCCGGGCTGCAGTACAACTGGCAGACGATGTTCTGCCATCCCGACTGCCGCAACTGGATGGTGGACATGCTCTGCCGATTCGCGGACGACTGCGGCACGGACGTGATCTATCTCGACGAGTTCCAGATGACGAACACGATCGACTGGCAGCGCGACTGCGTGACGCGCGATGACGACACCGTCAAGTTCTGGAAGGCGCTGAAGGCGCGCATGGCCGCCGAGGGGAAGATGCTCTTCGCGAACGGAAGCGGCTCGCCCTACGCGGACATCAACTACATGGAGAGTCCGCATGAACTCGCCCCGGCGCGCTGGCGCGACTGGGCGGGCATCGGTTGGGGAATCAGCATGATGAACCGCCTGCGCCCCGGCATGCGGGCCTGTCCGCTCTACTGGAGCGCGCATCTCGACTACGCGAACCGCGTGCTGGCGCTCGGATGGCTTCCGCGATCGGGATACCGCATCGAGAACCTGCCCGTCATCCGCGCGGCCTACCAGGTGGGCGCCATGGTCCCGGTTGATGCACGCCTCTCGCCCGACTGGATGCGCGATGCGTCCATCAACGTGGAGAACCATGCCATGAGGCGCACGGATGCGCGCGACGTGCTCGTCTCGTTCATCAGTCGCGCCGCGGAGCCGCGCGATCTTCCCGTGACGATCGACCTCGGCACCCTCGGTTTCGTCGCCGACGAGCGCGTCCACGTCTGGCGGATCCGGCTCGACCACGATGGTGCCTCGAAAAAGCCGAAGCCGGAATTCCTCTCCGATTCCGAACTCAAGCGAAACTGGCGCGAGTGGGGAATCATCGCTGGCGCCCGCATTTCAGACCCCGAACTGGTCTATTCGGGACCCGCAACCGGGAGCTTCCACTTCACGGTGCCGGGACTCGGTCCGAACCGGATGGAGCAGTTCCTCGTGACGGAGGCGGGACCCGTCCTCTACGCCGAAAACGGGCTCCCCCTCAGCTATCCGTTCACGGCCCAGCACCGGGCGCGAATCGAAGGGCGGCGCGCCCATGTCGAACGCGAAGCGGACCTTCTGCTCATGGACCGGGACTTCTCGTGCCGCGATGTCACGGCCAACGGAAAGCCAGTCGAGACACGCCCGGTGCGCGTCGGAAACCGGGTGGGGCGACTCGTGCATCTCGAGAAAGGCGACTGGGAACTCGCATGGAAGCCGGGGCCGGTAGAGACGAACCTTGCACTCGCGACACTGCCGACGGCGACGACAGAACGCTTCCGCACCTCCGTCCGCCTTCCGTCCCTGCCGATGATTCCCGAGGAGAAGAACGTACGTGAAGTCGATGTCCGCCGCGGTGCAGTGACGATTCGCCGCGCCGGTACCTTCCACACGAAGGGCGACGACAGTCGCTCGCTCCAGCCCGAGCTGCCGACGGCCGCACTCAGCGCCGATCCGAATACCCTTCGGCTGAAGGCGGGAACGACCCGCCGCGAGGCGTACTGGACGTTCATGGACATCTTCTCGGGGTTTGAAATCGAAGGGGCGAAATCCGTGCGCTGCCGCTTCTCGCACACGTTCAAGACCGCCATCTCCCTCCAGATGCGCCACACTCCGAAAAACGGCGGTCACCGTCCGGAAAAGGCGTTTGCCGGCCTCATGGTCGACTACTCCGTCGGCGGAAAGTACACAAAGCGCGTCGCGTTCGCCGCAGGTCTCTACCATCAGAAATGCGCCGTTGTGAATCCGGCCTGGGGAACGGGGCGCGCACCGGACGAGAACCTCGACCTCGGCGACTGGATCGAGGGGCCGGCGGAGCGCACCTTCTCGCTCGATCTGGCCAAGTTCGCTCCGACCGGCTGGGACGGACGCGTCTGGATTTCGCTGGGGACGGCGCAGCTTCGTCGCGGACGCACGCTCAGGCTAGACATCCTCTCGTTCAACGAGACCGAGGCCACGGACTTCGCGAACCCGTCGTCCGCAGCCAATTCGCGCGTGATGCCACCGCCACTCAAGTCAAGACCACTCAAGGCGAAGCCGAAATCACTGACAGAGATCGACGTGCTGGAATGGGGAAGCTGGGCGAAGTCGAGCGCCTTCGTGAGTCTCGGGGAGGGACGTCTCCGCGCAGTGACGCGCGTCTACGCGGCACACGACTACGAGAACCTGTATCTTGGTTTCGTCGCGGAAGAGTCCGGACGCTCGCCACTGGCGGCGGACCCCCACCCGGCCTACAACGAGCACTGCGAGTTCCTGATCGTGCGTCCGGACGGAACGCTCTACCAGGTGCTCGGCGATGCGAAGGGACGGAGCGCACTCTATCTCGACAAGAAGCAGGCCGACGCCTCGCGGGTCACGATTCACGGGAAGGACATCCCGGGCAAGGGCTGGTGCGTCTTCATGGCGATCCCCGTGGACGATCTCAAGTTCGACATGCAGCGGACGCCGGTCACGGTCAAGGCGGAGTTCTGCCGGACGCGACGCGATCCCCCGGAGAACGCCTGCTGGACACCGCTCGCTCACGACTTCTTCGAGCGGAATCTATACGGCACACTGATCCTCGATTTCAATTGGAGCAAGTGACGGCGGCTTTCAGCGCTGAAGCGCGAAGCCGCCATGCGAACGCGCTCAGCGGGACGGCCAGGCGGTGTCCACGACAAAAAGCCGCGTCTCGCCGAGCGACATGTCCACAGGCAGCTCCAAGGCGTTCTCGTATGTCCTGCCGCTGTAGGCCTCCGTCACCGTGAAGCGGCCCGGCAGACGAATCGTCCCCTTCGCCGACCTCACCGGGCAGTACACCGAAACGCAACGTCCGCCCGCCCCCACGACGACCGGCAGATCGGTGTAGACGTGAACACCAGCCAGCGTACCGACGCGGTCGAGAATCTCGCCCTGCGGAAACGCCGCCGGCAGATACACCGCCGTCCAGCCGTCATGCCGTTTCATCGCCGCGGCGACCTTGCCGTCGGCGTAGCGTCCGAGCACGACCGCATCCCTGTCGACGACATTGAACCGCTTCGCCTTCGGCGCCTTGGCCTCGATCTTGCCGTCCTTCGTCCACGTCCACAACATGGGCGAGTACGCCTGCACCGCCTTGTCGTCTTCGACCTCAATGCCGACGACGCGGGAGACGTTGCCGGCGGAAAGCTTCCGTCCATCGGAATAGCCCGAAGCATGGGTGAACACCAGCACGCGCCCGCCGCCCTTCAGCCTGTCGATCGTGGCGCGCTCGTCGTCGTCCAAGGCGTACACGTCGTCGAAAACGTACATCTTGTAGCCAAGCGCCTCCGGTGACGCCGCCTCAAGGTTGCGCCAGAAGAGCCTGTCGACCGCGAAGTTCGGCTTTCGCAGGTTTTTCGTCGGAAAATGCACCTGGTGCAGATCGTCGGGGGTGTTGATCCGCTTGTTGAGGTTCACCCCCGTCTTCGCAACGTTCGCCACCTGGGCGGAGAGCTCGGAGAGGCGCGGCAGCTTGCCGAGCCGCCTCATCAGTTCGAGCCCGCGGCGGAGTTCGGACTGAATCGAGGGCGAGTCGTACCAGAAGCCGTACATGTCGAGCATCCAGTGCGCCCCGCCCACGGTCGTGCGCTGCGCGATGTTTCGCCGGAAACCCGCGAGCGTCCCGAAGCTCGTCGCATTGCCCCAGCGCGGATTATGCGGCTGGCTGCGGAAGGTGCGCGTGTCGTCCTCGCCGACATAGAGCCGCCCGAGCAGACGCATCGCGTTGCCGGGACGGGTAAGTCCGGTCCCTTCCTGCTCCAATCCGTGACAGTCGTAGCCGAGCGGACTGGCCGCGTACATATACTGCGCACAACCGAAGATGCCCTCGTCGCACGGGCGCTGCACCTGTCCGCGGTTGTAGGTGCAGTCACCGGGGATGTAGTAGGTGCCGCCGGGAATGCGCCGCCCGAATCCAGCCTCGAATGCACCCATGAAACCGGAGATCACCTCGTCCGTCAGTGTCGCGACGGAGCGGAGGAAGTCGATCGACGGTCGGTCCTTCGTCGGATCGAGATAGTACGGCTTGCCCTCCGTGCGCTCCGCCTTGGACGGAATCTCCACGTCGTCGAAGCGGGTGACGGTTCGCCCCCACGCGGCGGAAAGCGCTGACGGCGTCTTGTATTCCCGCTGCAACCACCTGCGGAAGTGGTCGCGTTGCGCCGTCGAATAGTCGCAGAGGCGATACGGCGGCTTGTACTCCGTCGGCTGAAACCACTGTCCGTCGTATCCGGCGGCCATGTACCACATCGCGATGCGCGATCCCCACGCGCTGCGGCGCATGTAGTCGGCCGAGGCACGTATGGCCGCCTCGACATCGCGCCGCCAGGCGGCGCTGGCGTAGGAGATGATCTTGTGCGGCGTGCCGTCATCGAGCACGACGAGGTCCTCCGGATGCGACACCGTCCACCATCCGGGCGCGTTCGCCGCAATCACTGGCACGAGCCAGGCGTCGGGATCGACGGACAGGATCTGCCGCGCCGCCTCGTCGAGCGGACGGAAGTCGTACTCACCCGGGCCCTTCCACACCGTCGCATCGTCGACAGCGCCGGACGCCTTGACGGCGTCAAAGCCGAAGGAGCAGGGAAGGGAATAGATACGGTATCCGCTTTCCATAAACGAATGGAAGATATCCTCCGCGCCGCGCGGCACGAACGGCGAGTAATGCGTCGACTGGCGGACGATGGCGATGGGAATCTCCTCGCCGTCGATGCGCACCAAATCCGCTGCGCGGTCCAGCACGATCTCGACCTCCGGCGGCTTCCGCACCGCACCGTCCGCGAGCTTGACCTTCGCCAAGACGTTGCCCCTACCGGTGTCGAGACGCTCGTCGAGACGTAGGGCGTATTCCCCCGGTTCAAGGTAGCGGGTATCAAGCGAAAACGGGACGTCCACGCGGTCACCCTTCCGGACATTTCGCAGATCTGCATCGGGGAACAGCCACTGCCTCCACGCCTCCTTGCCGTCGCTTCCGATCCACGCCAGCTTAATTCGGTTCGCGGTGAAATAGGGCATCTGCCCGAACGCAACGGAAAGACGTCCGGACAGCGCTTCGCCGACGGCGCAAGTCGATTGGAACAGCGTCGCCTCCGCCGTGACAGCGGCGCGGAACGGCAGCGCAGAAGGCGGCATCTCCGCCGGCGCGACCCACGGTTTGTCAAAAAGGTCTTGATTGTACCAGCTCGCCCTGAATGCGGTGACCGGAGACCAGGCTTCGCCTTTCGCCGGCCGCGCCTCCCAGAGTCCGTCGCTGCCCAGCATGACCTCGTCGCGTCCATCGGCGTAGCGCATCGCGACTTCGACCGTGAGCGTGGCCTGGGCGTCCGGTTTGGCGCGGGGGATGGGCGAAAGCGTGATTTCATTCTCGCCCTTCTTGAGCGATTTCGAGATGTCGAAGAAGTTGTCGTTGACGTACGTGCCCCGGCTCTCGCCGATGTCGCGCCCGTTCACGGCGAGGCTCGCCTTGAACACGCGCACGAAGGCGTATATGGGCAGTTCCTTCAACGAGAAGCGCCGACGGAAAACGGCCTCGCCCTTGAAGTCCGCCACCATGTTCCAGGCGTTCCAGTCGTGCCAGTCGAAATCGCCTGGCGCATCCGCCACCTGGCGGAGCGAAACGGACGCGTCGAGATTGGGCGAGGCGTCGACGACGAGACGCGATTTCATCGTCAGAACCGGGACACTGAACTCGTCCCCCGAAGCGAGTGGACGCGAATCCAGCCGCCTCCCGTCCGCATCGGTGAAGTCGATATGCGCTTCGGCAATGCGCTTCGCCTCGAACCTGTAGGTCTTCGCCGGCATGAGGTCGACGAGTGATTCGACCGATCCCTTGAATACGCCGTCAAAGGCGACGTACGGCGAACGGTCAGCGGAGAGCGCCTGGCGATTAAACAGGCAAGCGGCTAACGCAAGCCCTGCCAGAATTTGACAACACCTGTTCTTTCGACATCTAGTCATTTTTCATTCCCCGTTCACATGCTTTGGGATCGACCGAAAGCAACTTCGTTTCGCCGGCGACGAATTCAAGTCGGATCGTCTCGGCGTCCGCCGCCACCGTCGTCCCGGTCACGGCGTCGCGGAACGTCACCGCCTCGGGCCAGTGCAGCGTCCTGACCCCGCCGGACGCCGCGTGTGCGCCCAGAAGCCCCCGTCCGGCGTAAATCATGACGTCGTCGGAATCTGAGACGATGAAGACCCCAGCCGCCCGGGCGGCCGTGCGGTATTCGGACGGCGTGGGCACGCGGTCGCCGAGATTGACCGCAATGCAGGTGACGCCGGACGATTTGATCCGCGCGATGGCAGCTGCGGCGTCCGAACGCGGCGCGAAGCAGTCAAGGAAGATGTACAGCTTGTATTTCGGAGCGGACGCGAGATCGTCGGCGAACCAGAGATCGAACGGAGCGCCAATGCGCCCCAGCACACCGTTCTGGAAGTGCAGCATCGTCCGTGCCGTCTCGCCCTTGATGGCACAGGTCGCGTGACGCATCGACTCCTCGTCGCAGACGACCGCGATCTCGGCCGGACGGACCGGGCGCGTCGCATGGGTCTCGGCGATCCGCTGGATGTCGGACATCGTCTTGAGGATGAGCGGATGGTCGTACCAGCCGCCGAAGAGGTCGTACCAGTGCATGCCGTGTCCGCGCACGAATGAACAGGCAAACATCTTCCGCATCATCGACTCGGTGCCCTTGGCATCGCCGGCGTACGCCCAGTTCTTCTGTCCGTCGAGGAACGTGCGGATGTCCGCCTCGTCCACGAAAAGCCGTCCGTGCGCGGCGTAGGATTCCGTCGGCGCGGAGAGCGAATGGGGGAGTCCGCCCGGACGCTGCTTGTACTCCACGGCCACCAGCGCATCGACGTCGCCGCTGGCGAGAACCCGGTCGATGGCAAGCTCGCCCCATTCGTTGTAGCCGGCGATGGAAAAGAACTTGCCGTAGTAGGCCATCACGACCTTGGTGCGTTCCGAAGCCGCCTTGATCGCACCGGCGCACGCCAGGAGGAAATCCGCCGCCGTCCGCCCGAACACACGATTCCATGCGATGACGTCCGCGTCGGCGACGGGATCCAGGATGAGACTGTCTTTTCCCCCGCGTCGGCGCGCGGCAGCGGGTATGGAGCGCCCGAACAGCCGCTTCATCGGCTCCGACTCGTCTCCCAGCAGCGCATCCCCCGCCTTGCCGCGCACAGTCCACTGCATGAACTGCCCGTCGAAACCGCCGTCCAGTCCGAAACCAGCGATCCGGTTCCAGAACGGACTGCCGCGCAGGTGCTCCACGAGCCGGCGCAGCACGTCACAGGTGTCGGCCCGCCAGGTCTCGGAGGCGAAACTCATCCGTCCGATCGGGCCCTCCTCGTTTACGAACCGCTCGCCGGGATGGGCATTGACATACCAATCGGGGGCGTCGATGCCAAAGAACACCACGAGGTTCATGTGCGGACCATGCCGCAAGGCCACGCCGAGAAAGCGCTCCAGCCAGACGAAGTCAAGCGATCCGTCGGACCGCCAGAGCGTCCGTAGCGGCAGATTCAGCTCCGCCAGTCTCACGCCGGCTGAATCAGCCCCCGCCATGTAGCGGAGCGAGCGCAGCGGATCCGGACACGCCGACGGCGTGCGGTAGGAGATGAAGGGACGTTCCACCCCGTTCTCGAAGTAGCGCGCCCCTCCTCGCCCGCGGCGGATCTCGGTGGTCAACGCGGGAGCGGCGATCTCCTCCGGCGAAGCTGGTTCGGGAACGGGCTGCATCCGGCGCTTTCCGGTGCAGTCGACGTATGGCGTTTCTCCGTACGGCGGTTGCGGCACTCTCATCACCTCGTGCGCCGGACTCCATGGGCCCTCCCGCTTCTCGGAGGCCTCCCATCCGGAACCAGAACCGATCTTCTCGACCGATCCATCGGTGCGCACGAGATCGAGTTCACCGAGGAATGCGGCTGAGCTGGCGTCATTCCAGGCGTCGACGAAGATGGTGTTCTCTCCAGTCGTCAGCAGCGGTTTCACGGTTTCGTTCACCATCGGATGCGACCAGCTCGTCACGCGGCCAAGCGACGTTCCGTTCACAAGCACTTCCGCGCCGTCGTCCGACGCCCACTGGAAAATTGCCCGCGTCACACGACCGGGATCGTCCAGCCGGAACGAACGTCGGAAGTATCGGTGGCAGAGCCCTTGCACTGGCCGATGCCAGATCCAGGAGGCGTGCCAGTCGTCAGGACGGAAATCCGGCAACCATCCGGGGTCTCCGGGCGCGGCCGCGCCGAATCCCGCCAGCACGACCGACAATGCCGCAACCGCACGTGCCAACCTGCACGACATCGCGATCAACGCACCGCCGTCAGCGGACTAACAGAATCGCTCCGCGCAAGAGCCAGTCCGCACGCCCCAGCAGCACGCCCTCGTCGTCGGCGTCGTAGGAGTAGCGGAACATGTTCTTGCTGAGCGCGTTCTTGAACTTCAGCGTCACCGCGCCGTCCGCCTTCGTGTACGTATTCGTTTCCGTGCCGTTGAGGACGAGCGTGAGCGTTCCATCGCCGAGCACCTCAAGGGGAACGGTATAGGTCGCGTTATGCCCGCCGGTAACAGCCGAGAACGTGACGCCGAATTCGCCCTGTCCGAGCGTGACGGACTCGCCGGCCACGGTCTCCGCCGTTCCGGCCGATGCGGTGTCGACCATAGCCGAGCCGGAGAACACGTCGGCGGCGTAGTCGCTGCGCCAGTCGTATTCGAACGCGCCGAGGTCGACGGTGCGGTTGTAGATGCGCTGTCCGCCGGCGACATCGGTCGCAAGCTCGGCCGAAAGCAGGCTGTTGTCGCCGGCGTCGACGACAAGGGACGTCTTGGACGCCGGCGTGCAATCGTCGTTCAGGCCGAGGGCAGAGACGTCGCTGACGAACGTGTTGGCGTCCACCGGCACGTTCTTGCCGGCGCTGCCAACGATGATGCAGTGCGTCACCGTCGATACCTCGGGATGATAACCAAAGAACACGCAGTTGTCGAACGTCGGCGTCCCGAAATAGCTGCTCGGATCCTGAAACGAGCCCTTTGGGTCGGCCAATGTGCAGTTGTGCAATCCGTTGCAATAGCGGAAGAGCTGACCCTCCGTGTTATCCGCGAAGAAGCAGCCGAACGCCGTGCCGCGGTACATGGCTGAGCTGGTGGCGGTCGCCTTGTTGCCGACGATTCTGCAGTTGATGTACTTGCCGAAATAGCCATGTCCGGCGCCGCCGCGAGGAGCAATGCAATTGGTGATGATGCAGTCGGCAATCGTCGCGAAGATCGGAGATTGT
>CACYCW010000029.1 GCA_902773015.1 uncultured bacterium | reverse complement strand
TCCGAGTGGATGATACCTCCGGGGACGCCGTCCGACTACACCGTGAAGGGCAAGGCGCGGCTTCCCGGAACGCTGGCCGACTCCGGCCTGGGAGTCGAACAGACATACGGAACGTGGAGTTCGATGTGCGGCGTGCAGTCCCGCCAGGCGCTGTGCCTGCGCCGCAAGTTCATCGGAAAGGCCGTGTACTCAAGGCGCGTCACCGTGCCGGAGTCGATGCGCGGCAAGGCGCTGGAACTCGTCATGGAGCGCGTGATGTGGAAGTCCTCCCTGAAGGTGGACGGCAATCTCCGCGGCGAAGCCGACTCCCTCGGAACGCCGCACGTGTACGGGTTCGCTCCGGGCGAACTTGAGCCTGGCGAACATCTCTTCGAGATAGAAGTGGACAACACATGCCGGTACGACTTCTCCGGATGGTCGCACGGATGGGGACCCACCACGCAGACGCAGTGGAACGGCATAATCGGAGAGTTCGCGGTGCGCGAGGCGAACCCGCTGAGGGCGGTGCGCATATTCGCCGGCTGGCCGGCGAACGGACGCGTAGTGCTTAAGCTCCCGCATGGAACCCCGCTCGACGCCGTCGAGATCGACGGACTCGCGGTGACCGGCACCGGCCGCAGCGGCGACGAGGCGACCGTGTCCTTCGAGGGCGAGCCCGAGTACTGGAGCGAGTTCCACCCGCGCCTCTACACGCTTCGCATGCGGGGGGGCGGATTCTCCTTCTCGCGCCGCTTCGCGTTCCGCACCGTCTCGGCCAAGGGCCACAGGCTCTTCATGAACGGCAAGCCGTTCTGGTTCCGCGGCAATGTCGACAACTGCCAGTTCCCGCTGACGGGATACCCGGCCATGACAAAGGCGGAATGGCGGCGGCAGATCAGGATACAGCAGCAGAACGGCTGCAACGGCATGAGGACGCACACCTGGACGCCCCCGGAGGCGGCCTTCGCCGTGGCCGACGAACTTGGCTTCTACATCCTGGCGGAGACGTGCTACTGGTCAGACGGCGACATAATGAAACGCGCCGTCGGGCGCGGAAACGACGCCCTCGACAGGTTCTGCCATGCCGAGCTCAAACGCGTGCAGGACGCCTACGGCGACCATCCGTCCATGATCTCGATGGGGCTCGGGAATGAACTGGGCGCATGCGACTTCGACGTGCTGGAGCAGTGGATGTCGGAGGCCAAGGCATATGACGGGAGGTGTCTTTCCATCGCATCGACCGCGCGCAAGGTGTGCCCGTCCGACGACTACATGACGACCCACAGCTACCCCGGCATAGGGGCCACGCGCTCCCGCCGCGCAAACCACACGGACTGGGATTACGAGGACGTGTACTCCCGCACCCCCATACCGGTGCTGGCGCACGAGATAGGGCAGTGGCCCGTGTATCCGCACTGGAACGACATCGGCAGGTTCGACGGCCTTCTGAAGGCGTACGACTGGATGGAGATGCGCGACACGGCCGTGTCCAACGGGACGCTCCGGTTCCAGAGGTTGTGGCATGCGGCATCCATCAAGACCAGCCGCCTGATGTACAAGGACGAGGTCGAGAGCTTCATGCGAACGGCATCGTGCGCGGGGCTGCAGCTTCTCGACGTGCGAGACTACACGGGCCAGGGCGAGGCGCTGGTGGGCTGGCTGGACGCATTCTTCGACGCAAAGCCGGGGTGCGCGGAGCTGCCGGCGTTCTCCGACGTGTTCAGGCCCGTGCCGTTCCTGGCGCGCTTCCGCAAATACGTCTGGAGCGCGGGCGAGACGTTCTCCGCAAGGCTGCAGATAAGGAACATGACCGAAAACACGATTCCGGCCGGCACCACATACCCTGTGTCATTCGCCGGAAAGTGCGGCCAGGTCAAGCTTGAAAAGGCCGTCCTGCCTGGCGAAATAGGCGATGTGGCGGAGGTGAGCTATCCGCTCGAAGGCTGGATGGCGGGAGTGAGGAACGAACTTGCCTTCGGGGAGAACCGTTGGAACGTGTTCGTGACGGACGCCGGAGAGACGCCCGTGCGCGTTCCTGACGGCGTCACGCTCACGGACGATCCCGCGAAAATGGCGAAGGTGCTCGCAGCGGGCGGCCGCGTGGTCTACACGGGGACGAGCGCCGTTGCGGGGATGGGCAAGTTCGTCCCGGTATACTGGTCGACGCTTTTCCTCAGGAAGAAGCTCCGCCATTCCATGATAGGCACATGGTTCAACGAGGATCATCCCGCATTCGCGCACTTCTTCACGGAGGACTGGATGGACTGGCAGTGGCGCGACATGACAGACCAAGCCGTAGTTCACGTATTGACGGGGCGCGTGCCCGACGGCTTCACGCCTGTCGCGATGCCGGTGCCCGACATCCACACCTCCGAACTGCTGGGCACGATGTTTGAATTCAGGGTGGGCCCTGGCCGTGCGTTCGTTTGCGGATATCCGATAGGCGAAGCCCTTCTGCCGGAGGCGAGGCAGCTGAGAAAGAGCGTCCTGTGCTATGTGTCCTCAGACGCGTTCCGGCCGGCATGGGATATGAAACCCGACGAGTTCGCGGATCTGTTCGCGAAGCCCGGCAAGGCGGAGGCGGCGGAGCGGGAGCGCTACCTCACGCCGTTCGACGCCGGTCTGAAGTGACGTTAAACCTATTTGAAAAACAAGAAAGGGAAGCAGTGTAAATGAGAACACGGTGCGGAACAATTTTGGCAGCGGTTG
>CACYCW010000028.1 GCA_902773015.1 uncultured bacterium | reverse complement strand
GCCGGCTTGTACTCAGGCTGTCTCAAGAATGCAAACATCGCTATGCTCCTTTCGCGGCGCGCGGGGCGGGCTGCCCCGACATTTCGTCCGCCGCCCTAGATTGTACCCTAAATTGCCGCGAAGAGCAAGCCAAGAGGCAAAAATATTCAGGGCACGGAGGGATAAAATATGGTATAATTACGGCGTCGAGGAAAGAGAATAGCGGAAAGGACGTGATGAAGAAGGCTATATCTGGAGAACGCGCGCTGGCGAGGCTGCTGCTGATGGCCGCGGCGCTGGCCGCTGCTGCGCCCCTCTGCGCTGGCAGGGCCCGCGTGGTGGTGCTGCACACCAACGACACACATTCCCACGTCGATGACGGAATCGTTGCTTTCTCCGAGATCGCAGCCGAGCGCGCGCGCCTCGAGGCCGCTGGCGAGAACGTGATCCTAGTTGACGCGGGCGACTACGTGCAGGGCACGGCGCTAGGCGGATTTGATTCAGGGCGCAGCGTGATCGACATAATGAACGCCGCTGGATACAAGGTGGCAACCCTCGGCAACCACGAGTTCGACTATGGCATCGACACCATGTTCGCGAACGCCCGCCGCGCCGCGTTCCGCACGGTGAGCTGCAACTTCGTCCGGCGCGACTCCGCGGCGGAGGCCGGGCGGCTCGTGTTCCCCGCGTACACCGTGGTAACGAGCGGTACGGCGCGCGTCGCATTCGTGGGCGTCACCACCCCCACTGCGCTGGTTTCCGCGAACCCGGCCATCTTCCTCGACCCCACGGGCAGCTGGCGCGCCTACGACTTCATCGCCGGCGAGCGCGGCGCTGCCCTATACGAGGCGGTCCAGAGCGCCGTGAACGAGGCGGCGGCACACGCGGACTACACGGTCGTCCTAGGGCATCTCGGAATATCCCCCGACTGCGCTGGGTACATGTCCACCGACGTGATCGCCCACACCACGAACTTCGTGGCGCTCATCGACGGGCATTCGCACTCCGAGTACACGGGCTCCCGCGTTAGGAACGCAGCGGGCAAGGACGTGATACTCACGCAGAGCGGAAGCTACCTCGGCCTGCTGGGATGCCTTACGTTTGAGGACGGGCAGTGCGTCTCCGCCGGGACGATCTACACCCGCGGCGACCGCGACCATAACGTCGATCGGCTGGAGAAGGAGCTCGCCGGCGCCGTTGAGCGCCAGTTCGGCGTGCAGATAGCCGAAGTGCCGAACGCGCTCTGCTCCTACAGGCCCGGTACCACGGAGCGCCTCGCCCGCAAGCAGAGCTGCTCCGCCGGCGACTTCTCCGCCGACGCGATATGGTGGTACGCGAACGACAGGGAGGGCCTCGCCTGCGAGATCGCGATGATGAACGGCGGCAACGTGCGCGCCGACATCCCGGCGGGCGCCGCCACGCTCAAGACGCTGCGCACGATGCAGCCGTTCGGCGGCGCGATCGGCGTGGTGGAGGCGAGCGGGCGGCTGGTGATCGACGCGCTCGAGTTCGGCGCGCAGGCGGCGGGGAAGGGGGAGTTCGGCGGCTTCCTCCACGTCGCGGGCCTAAAGTACACGATCGACTGCGCCGTAAAGCCAAGCGTGCGCGTTGACGCCACGGGCTCCTGGATGTCCGGTCCGTCGAACGGCGTGTACCGCGTGAAAGACGTGCAGGTGTACGACGGCAAGGTAGGCGGGTTCGTGCCGCTTGACCCCAACGCCATCTACCGCGTCGTCGGCAACGCCTTCACGATCGTCGAGGGCGGCGACGGATTCTCGATGTTCCGCAGCGCGAAGAAGATCGAGAACGGGCTCGTGACGGACTATCTGGCCCTCGCCGAATACGCGAAGGCGTTCGCAAAGGGCGGCGGCGAGCTGCCGTCCATCACCTCGGCCGCGTCCCCGCTCGCGTCGCGCAGGGGATATCCGGTCAACTACGAGAATCCACTGGGATCGGGCCGCATCCTGATAAAGGGCGTCAGGTAGGCGCGATCATAGTCAATATAAAGGAGCATGGCAATGGCAGACGAGAATAACTTGAAGGTCGATTCGTACAAGTGGAGGGCGCTCGTCCTCCTGTGGGTTGCGTTCTTCCTGCAGCAGGGAACGAGGCAGATTTACGGCGCGACGCTGTCGTCGATACAGGATTCGCTTGATGTGACGAAGGCGCAGATCGGCCTCGTGGGAACGGTGTTCACGTTCGTGTACGGGCTTTCCGTACCGTTCGCGGGGCTGACGGCGGACCTCCTCAACCGCAAGTGGATGGTAGTCTCGGGAGTGTTCGTGTTCTGCCTCGGGATATTCGCGTCCGGTTTCGTTTCGTGCCTCGGGCTGATGCTCGTGACGTACGGGATCATGAACGGATTCGGGCAGTCGTTCTACTACCCGTCCGCGACCTCCATAATAAGCGAACAGCACAAGGAGACGCGCGCGACTGCGCTTTCCATACTCCAGATGGGCCTCTACGCCGGGATCATCGGGTGCAGCGCGGCGTCGGGCTATCTGGCGCAGGGCGACGCGGACGGCTGGCGGATTCCGTTCAAGGTGTTCGGCGGCATAGGCATCCTCTGGGCTGTCGTGCTGGCGTTTGGCCTCAGGGGGCGGCAATCGGCGGATGCCGTCGGGCATGATCGGCCTCGGCCGGCGGGGGTGGAGCAGAAGGCGTCTCTGCTGGAGGCTCTTGCGGCCTTCTTCTCGACACCCTCTGCAGTGCTGCTCGCCGTGGGACTCGGGATGATGATCTATGTTGACGTGGGATTCAAGAACTGGATGCCTGCGTACATCGAGAGCACTTTCAAGGTGGGGAAGGGCGCCGCCGCGCTGAATGCCGTGCTGTGGCACTACATCGGCGCGTTCGTCGGCGTGACGCTGGGCGGACGCATCTCGGACCGCCTCGTGTCGCGCCGCCCGTCCGTTCGAATGGAGACAAACATCGTTGGCCTTGCCGCGGCGGTGCCGTTCATAGTGTGCATGGCGTACGCGCCGACGCTCGCTACCTGCTGTGTCGCGATGGCGCTCTTCGGCGTGTTCCGCGGCGTGTACGACTCAAATCTCATGGCGTCGCTCTTCGACATAATCCCCGCGCGCTACCACGCATCCGGCGCGGGAATCATGCTGAGCTTCGCCTTTGTGTTCGGCTCAACGTCGTCCGTCGTGCTCGGACTCATGAACGAGAACTTTTCTGCCAGGGTTGGCCTGGCGTCCCTCGCGGCGTTCTACCTCGTGGGGGCGCTTGTGATAGCGGTGGCGCGGTGGCGCGAGTTCCGTTGAAATGTGGTATAACATACGCTTGCCCCAAGAGGCTGTCTGGTTCGAGGAGGAAAGGAATACAATGATCAGCAAACTAAGATTGGCTCTGTCGATTCTCTGTGCGGCTGGAATCGCGGTGATGGCGTCCGGCAAGGACGGCGACTGCGAGGAGCGCGCGGTGACGCTTAAGTTCTCGTCGGCGGGAGGCTATCGCGACGTGACGCT
>CACYCW010000027.1 GCA_902773015.1 uncultured bacterium | reverse complement strand
CGGCTCGACCCCTTCGTCGCCTCACAGGCCTTTCGCCTGGAGCACGCGGCGGGCCTGACGGGCGACGGCCTCGGCGGGATCAATCACCTCCGCGTGACCGGCGCAGACGGACTCGATGACCGGGCGGAGGTGGGGGAAGTGGGTGCATCCCAGGACGATGCGATCGGCCCCGGCGCGCAGCAGCGGCTCGATCTTCGTGCGGACGACGCGCTCGACCGCAGGCGTGTTGAGGCGCGCCGGATCGACGGCAAGCCGACCCGGGATGACCGCGCGCTCGACGATCGTGACGAACTCGTCTGCGACAGTCGCGAGCACGGTGACATTCCGCGCGAAGCGCGCCTTCGTCTCGTTGTAGAGGCGCCCGTTGAACGTGCCGGCCGTGGCGAGCACGCCGACGACGCCGGTTCGCGAGCGCAGCGCGGCCGGCTTCAGCGCCGGCTCGATGCCGATGAACGGGATGCGCGGATGGCGCGCGCGCAGCGTGTCGATCGCCGCAGCGGTCGCCGTGTTGCACGCGACGACGATCATCTTGCAGTGTCGCCGCAGGAGTCGCCGCACGCAGGCCTCCGAGAGGCGGATGATCTCGTCTGGCGAACGGTTCCCGTAGGGGCAGTGGGCGGTGTCGGCGATGTAGATCGTCTCCTCGTCCGGACAGAGCCGGCGGAACGCCTCGAGGATGCACGTGCCGCCGATGCCGCTATCGAAGAAGCCGACGGGACGCGTCATTCCTCGGTGACCTTCCGGCGCATGGCTTTGATGGCGGAGTGGGCATGCTTCGCGTCGAGCATCTTCTGCTTCTGCCGACGGCTGCGGCGACGCTTCTGACGGCGGACCTTCTCCGCGCGCTGCCGCGCCTCGGACTTGCGCCGGTGCTCGCGCTCAAGGATCAGCTCGGAGAGCGTCCGCCGCGCGATCCAGCGGTTCGTCTCGCGGCTGCGGCTCTCGCCGACGCGCACGGACAGTCCGCTCGGCTCGTGGACGAGCCGCACGACGTTCGAGGTCTTGTTCGTCTTCTGTCCGCCGGGACCGCCTCCGAGGATGAAGCTCTCCTCGAGATCCTCCTCGAAGACGCTCGCCTTCGTCATCAGCGCCTTGATGCGCTCGATCGTTTCGGGCGAGATCATCGTCAGTCGGTGCCCTTCGGGTGTCGTTTGAGGTAGTCACGCGTCTCGCGCCACACGACGGGCGAGAGCAGGACGAGCGCGATGAGGTTTGGGAACGCCATCAGCCCGTTGAAGATGTCCGCTACGCCCCAGACGACGGTCACCGTGAGGTACGGGCCGACGGAGACGGCGAGGATGTAGAGGAAGCGGAAGAACCGCACGATGCCGCGCCGCTTCATGCCGACGATGTACTCGATGCAGCGCTCGGCGTAGTAGTTCCAGCCGAGGATCGTGGTGAAAGCGAAGAAGACGAGCGAGAGCATGAGGAAGAGCGAGGCGATGAATCGCGACGCCGGCAGGAAGGAGAGCCCGCGGTCGAACGCCTCGATGGTGATGTCCGCGCCCTTCAGTCCGAGCGACGGCTCCCACGCGCCGGTGATGACAATCACGAGGCCGGTCATGACGCAGATGACGATCGTGACGAAGGTGCCCATCATGCAGACGAGTCCCTGGCGCGCGGGCTCGTTCGTCTTCGCCGCCGCCGCCGCGATCGGCGCGGTGCCGAGGCCCGCCTCGTTCGAGAAGATGCCGCGCGAGATGCCCTTCTGAACGGCGAGAAAGACCGTGCCGATCGCCCCACCGGTCATCGCCGCCGGGTCGAACGCCGAGAGCACGATGAGGCGAATCGCACCCGGAAGCCGCGTCACGTTGCCCAGGATCGCCAGGAGGCAGATGCCCACGTAGGTCACCGCCATGACCGGCACCACCAGCGTCGAGAGCGCCGCGATGCGCCGCACCCCTCCGATCAGCACTAGCGCCGCGGAGATCGAGACGAGCGCCCCAGCGATGACCGCCGACGTCGAGTAGGTCGCACCGAACAGCCGCACGCCCGTCGTCATGTCGAGCGGATCGAACTGCGGATCGAAGAACCGCTGCACGGCCGACGTGATGCCGTGGATTTGCGTCAGCGTGCCGGTGCCCATGATCGATGCGATCGCGCCGAAGACCGCGAACGCGACCGCGAGCGCCTTCCAGCGCGGACCGAGCCCCTTCTCGATGTAGTGGAACGGGCCGCCGAGCACGCGTCCGTCTGGCGAGATCTCACGGTACTTGACGGCGAGGAGCCCTTCGGCGTACTTCGTGCCCATGCCGAAGAACGCCGCGATCATCATCCAGAAGAGCGCCCCAGGTCCACCCGTGCCGACCGCCGTTGCGACGCCGACGATGTTGCCGATGCCGATCGTCGCCGCGAGCGCCGTACAGAGCGCCCCGAACGCCGATACCTCGCCGTAGCCCCCCTTCTCCGTGAAGAGCATGTAGCGGAACGCCCGCCCGAGATTGCGCAAGTGCTGGAGGCGGACGATCAGCGTGATGAGGATGCCCGTCACAAAAACGGCAAGGATGAGCGGCAGACCCCAGACGTAGCCGTCGACGCGCTCGACGAGCGCCGCGAGCGCCGCGAGCCAATCGCTCGTCGCCTCCGCCGTGCCGGTCGCCGCGAGAAGGCTCATCATGACTCGCCCCCCTCGCTCTCGAACGTCGCCGATGCGGACGCGAGACCGGGCACGCGCCCCGTCTTCGTCACCGTCACGCGGACCGCCGTCACGCGCGCATCGGCACGGCACGTGTCGTGAACGATCTTCGCCGCACGCTCAATGAGATGGCACTGCGCCCCGACGAGCGCCGCGCGCACCCGCTCAACGAGCGCCGCGTAGTCAACGGTGTCCGCCAGCGCGTCCGTCCGCGCCGACGTGTCGGCGATCTCCAGCTCGACGTCGACGCGAAGTGACTGCGGACGCTCCCGCTCGTCGGGGAGGTCCCCGATGATGCAGTTCGCCTCGATTCCGTCCAGTCTGAGTCTCATTGCCCGTAGATTATATCATATCGCGGCGACCTTGCGAAGGAAATCAACATCGCGGCGGAAGTCATCGAGATCGGTCATCGAGTCGCGCACCGTCTCGATGGAGATCGTCGCGTCCGGCGGAAAGACCTCGCGGCAGAGGCGGGCGATGTCCAGCGCGCCCGTGCCGAGATGCGGGTGGGCGTCGTAGGGCGAGGCCATGTCCAGGACATCGGAGAGATGGAACATCACGGGATGGAATCGCGTGGCGAGTTCACGCATGTAGGCGTAGGGCTCGAGTCCCTGCGCGTTCGCCGCGCAGACCGCGTGCCCGATGTCGAGGCAGAATCCGCAGTCCGTTCCGCCGAGAATCCGCTCAAGCTCGGCGACCGTCGCCCCGCGGCAGGACTTCACGCCGTTCGGATTGCGAAGCGGCAGCAGCGGCTTGTTCTCGATGAGCGCGCGCGGCTCGTGAAGCGTCTTCAGCTGACGCACGGTCTCCTCGACCGTGCCGTCGGTGCCGCCATGGAAGATGATGCGGTTCGCACCGAGCCCGTCCGCGAAGCGCCGCGACTCGTCGTAGATATCGCGGTTGTGCGCCTCCGCCGCGCGGTTCGCCAAGTTGAAGCCCTGCGCGGAATGGGCGTTGTGGATGACGAACGGGATGCCGTCCTCCTCCCGCAGCCGCCGCCACTCGGGGATCGTCGCGGTCGAGCCGGGCACGGAGAAGAGCTCGAGGTAGTCGTAGACGCCTTCGGCGAAGAGACGGCGCGCAACGGCCGCGAGAGGACCCGTGTTCGTCGACCAGAGCTTGAGACCGAGGGATAGCATCACGGGATGTCCGAGAATATCCGCCTGAAGAACTCCCGATTGCTCGCCGCGCAGCCGGTCTTGATGACGAGGGCGCGATCCTGTCCGAAGACAAGACTGTCCGGGGGGATGTCGCGATCCTTCACGTAGGCATTCGCGGCGATGATGACGTTGTCGCCGATGCGGCAGTCGCCGAGCACCTTCGCCCCGCTGTTGAGGCACACGCAGTCGCCGAACACGGGATAGGCGCCCTTGTTGTTGCCGACCGTCACGCCCTGGGCGAACATGAAGTGATTGCCGTAGGTGGCGCGACCGAGCACCGTACCGACCGGATGATCGAAGAAGAAGCTCTCCGGTAGCTCGATGGCGTGGTAGATGTCAGCCCCCGAGACGATCTTCAGGAGATTGTAGGCCATGTCCTTGGCGGCGGGCCGCTCGGCGAGGTGCGCCGTAAGGTAGAGGAAGATTGCGTACTGGCAGGAGTGGAGTGGGCTCACGAGCGACTCATCGGCATAGTACTTGTTGCGCAGGCGGGAGCAAATCGCGATGAAGCGCGCGTCGATCGCCGCGCGTGCGGACGCGACGGCGGCGCGGTCGGCGTCCGTCCAGGGGAATAGCGCGGAAAGCTGCCGGTCGGCGAGCGCATGGAAGGCGTCGAGATTCATACTCCTCTTTTCGTTCTCCGTTTCAAGACGCCGCCATGATACCATAATTCACGCCTGAGAGCAACCAACCGAACCGCTTAGGGCGTCAGGCGGAGCCAGATGAAGTCAAGCGACGCGGGAATGGTCGCG
This sequence comes from uncultured bacterium, assembly GCA_902773015.1. GTDB lineage: Bacteria > Verrucomicrobiota > Kiritimatiellia > RFP12 > UBA1067 > UBA1067. The sequence continues at coordinate 2,788 of CACYCW010000027.1, read as the reverse complement.
CGCAACGCGGTGCCCGCAGCGCCAAACTCCGCCTCACCGCGTCCGCCCAGCCGCTCGATCCGCGAGAACCGCACGTCCTTCGGAAGCCCGCCGGAGAGGTCGATCGTCTTCTCGGCATCCGCGGAAAGCTCACGGAAGATCAGCGCATAGCCGACGGAGGCATCATTAGCCACGGAGAGGAAGCCCGTCCAGCTCCATCCGTCGGGCTCGTCGCCGATAGGCAGGATGGTGCCGCCGTGGAAGGCTGCCCGCTCGCGCTTCCAGGTGGCGACGAGCGGCTTCCATGCCGCGAGCGTCTCCGGCGTAAGATCCGACAGCTCCATCCAGGCCAGCGGCGAGGCAGACATCGCGATGGCGAAGAGCGCATCCGCCGGCCAGCGCTCGGGAGCCAGGGGATCGCCGCGGTAGAGTTCGCGGCCCTTGCACGGATTGAGCAGCTCGAGCCGCAGGCGCACGGGATCGACCACATGCGCAAGCCACCAGAGGTTGCGCAACGTCTGGTGGGGACGATAGAGACGGCCCCCTTTGCGCGCGTAGCGGTTCTCCAGGAAAAGCGGGCCGATGTCGGGCAGGCCGAAGTAACCTGGACGCAACGCGGCGGTGCAATCCAGGTCAAAGACCATGTCCGCGTTGGACTCCGTGAGCATCTTGTCGAAGAACTTCCTGTTCCGCTCCATCCCGACGGGCGACGTGATGGAGAGGGAGTCAATCTTGAAGTAGCGCACGCCGAGCTCGCGCCAGAATGCGAGGAGGCAATCGGCGTCGCGCTCCCAATTCCTGAGGTCGTCGGTGGAATCCGGTCCGAACCAGAGACCGAAGCCGAGCCCCTTTGCCTTCGCGGCATCCGCCAGCGGCTTCAGCCCCTGCGGGAAGCGCTCCGCGTCCGGCTCCCAGAAGCGGGGATCGGTGTCCCAGAAGTCGCCCCACGACTTCGGGATTCCGGGCAGGAGCGGCTTGCCGGTGTTGGCGGTGCGCCCACGCTGCCAGCCGTCGTCGATCTGGATGACGTCCACCCCGAGCTCCGCGGCGGCATCGACCTCCTTGGCAAGGAACTCGGCGTTGATGCGCAGATCACGATTGCCGTCGCCCCAGGTGTTGGACAGGAACACCCCGTCGCGCCCGGCCCGGTAGGGGCGCAGGGCGCGCTGGAGATTCTGGAGCGCACGGATGCGGCCGGCCTCGCCGCCCTCGTAGGCGAGCTCCGCGAGCGGATAGCCGTTCGCCAGCGGCGCGAGCCCCCTGTCCTCGGCGTGCACCACGAAGTCCGGCACGTCAGTGGGACGCGATTCCGGCATCGGGGCGAGACGAAGGAAGACGAGGCCGGCGGCGCTCGCGATGTCGCGCACGTCAAGCGAAGTCACGCGAATCTCCTCCGTCAGCTGGCAGGACGGCACCAGACGCTGCATGGTCTTCACGAGATCGTTCCGGCAATCCGTCTGGTCGAAGAGCACATATTCGGTGATGCGCAGGTAGTCCGGAGCCAGGAGAAGCGGATCGGAGACCGACGAGGCGGTGGAGAAGAGCTTCCAGGAGCGGCGCATCTTGAGACGGTAGGCGTCCGGCGCCTCGATACCGGTGATCTCCGGCAGGGGGCGCACCCGGCCCCACTCTACCAGCACGCCGGGAACGCTCGGCCATAGGCGCAGGACGAGCGACTCGGAGCCGACAGTGACGTGCAGGACCAGTCCCTCCGCACCGGTCGGGCTGCGACGTGCGGTCTCGCCGCGCACCAAAAGCGTTCCCTTCGCGCGCGCGTTCCCCGCGACGATCAGCTCCCGTCCCGCGGAGGTCTTGAACGAGACGGTCCGGAGGCGATCGCCGTTGGCGATGTAGGAGCGGGTGAAGGCGTCGTTGCCCACCTCGAGGGTGGTGGCGTCCCAGCGCGCAAAGCAACCGGCTCCATCGGTTGCGCTCTCCTTCTGTACTTCCGCGAAGGCAGTCGCCCCCACGGCCACCAGCATCGCCAGTGCAATGTAGGTTCGTTTCATGACATCACCGAGATTTTGCTATACTCATTGCAGAGAAGGTTGACGGGCGGTTCGTCCTCGATGATGTCGGCGAAGCGGGCTACCGGCTCGAGGAAGCAGTTGTCGGTGTGATCGTCGTTCACCTTCGACACTTCGCCGATGATCGTGTCACCCGTGCCAACCTTGGGACCGAAAATATGGGCGATGTAGGGGGTGAGGGAGATTGACTCCCCCTTCCGAATGATGATCTCCTCGCCGGGGGCGAAGACATGCTCGATGCCATCCATCATCACGTGGACATCCGAGTCCAGCCGCTTGCCCGAATTCTTGTCGGCGTTCCAGAGCTGGACGTAGAAGTCCCCACCGGCGCGATTGATGATGTCCTCCGACTTGAAGACGTGGTAGTGGCACGGCAGCCGCTGTCCCTCGCGCATCACGATGTACTTCTCGCAGTAGGGCACACCGACGGATGGGTCATCGGCGAGGCCGTTGCGCACGGTGTAGAGCACGGCGCCGATTCGCGCGAAGTCGTTGCTGCCGAAGTCGGTGATGTCCCAGCCGAGCTCGAGACGGCGAACGGTGCCAAGTTTCGCCGCGTGGGCCGTCAGCTCGGCCGGTGACCAGTAGGCCAGCGCCGGCAGCTTGATGTTGTTGTCGGCGAGCAGTCCCTTAGCCCATTCGACCAGTGCATTTACTTCAGAACGTTTCACGGGTATATTATACCAAAATTCCCGCGGCCATGTCGCTAAGCGCGAACTCTGCACTGAGAATTTTGGTATAATATGCGGCAAAGTGCAACTGCTCGGTCAAACAATGACACT
>CACYCW010000026.1 GCA_902773015.1 uncultured bacterium | reverse complement strand
GACAGCGGTCGATGCGTTGTCGTTGGCCAAGAGCCTCCTTTTCGGAATCTCCTCCTTCGCGACGCGTGACCTCTACTACCTGCCTGTTGCTGCGGTCGCTCTCATGTGGCTCGGCGTGTGTGTGCGGGACTGGCGGCGGCGCGAAACCTGGCGTGACGCGGCACTTCTTCTGGCCGTTCTCGGCTCCTTCGGCACGGTCGCGATGAGCGGCTGGCAGGGCTCGAACATGGATCGTTACCTCGCATGGTGCCTGCCGATCGTGCTGCTCCTGGCTGCGGAAGGCGCATCGTGGCTTGCCCGGAGGATCGGTACGGGACCGTCGCGATTCGTTCCCGCGGCGCTTGTGGTCGGATTCGGCGGCCTCGCCTCCGTTGTCTGCGCCGCAGTCTTCCATGCGGCCTGCGTCACGCAGACGAGTCTTGTGCTGTTCGCGCGGCAGTGCGATGACACGATGACGGCGCGGAGCGCAGTCGGAATCTTCGGGTCGTGCGGTCTCGCCTACGAGTTCTCGCCGCGGCGCATCGCGCATCTGCCCGGCATCTACTCGCCCGAGTTCATGGCACGGGACCAGGCCGCCGTATTCGAGATACTCAAGAACGAGAAGGATACGCGCTTCTTCTACTGGTTCTTCAACACGACGGAGTCATCCCTGCTGATTACGGCATTCGGCAAGGACGGGCTTGATCTCCTGGGGGAGGTCCAGCTTGCCGGGCCGCGCGGATTCGAGCTCAGGAAGGCGAGCTGGAAGGCGTTTGACGCGGCGGTTGCTACGCCGCCGACGACGAACGGGCAGACCCTTGTCGCGCGGGTGGACGTTGGCTACGAGCTGGATGAGCGCGCCGCCGCCTACGAGACGATCACGACCTACGACCAGCCCGAGCTCCGTCCTTTCGCGAAGGCGGGCAAGCTTGGCGGCGTCGACATCGTCGAGGCCGGTCGCATTCTCCTTGGTGGCGATGAGATGACGGTGAAGCTGACGCCGGGCAGGGATGCGCAGGTCGTCATGCGCACGCTTGCGAAGGCCGAGGCCTTCGCGCCCGGTGCCCTTGGCGCTGTAGCGGGCGGCGAGTGCGCTTTCAAGAGCCCGATGGAGCTGCATCTCGAGGTGGACGGCAAGGAGGTCGGCCATGTCACGTTCAAGCTGAATGAAGAGGGCTTCACCGACGCCCGATTCACGATACCGGGCAAGGCGGTCACGAGGTCGCCTTGCCGCGTTGCCCTGCACGGTGACCACATTGCCTGCTGCTATTGGTTCTACCAGTGAGCAGGGGTCTGGACTGATTTCATTGGCTGAAAGGCGGTGAATTGATTGATCTACGCACTGAGAAAGCTGATTGCGTTCGTGTTCCTGGGGGGGATCTTCTGGTTCGTCTATTCCGATCCGGCGGATATCGGCAAGCCCTGGTTCATGCACGCGCTGGGCGTGATTACCATAATCTTCGGGATTTTCTGGATTGTCGTGCCAGTGGTGGTGGTGAAGTGCCGGGTGCGCAAGCGCATCCGACACAACAGGATACGTTATTCAGAGTGGCTCGCCAAAAACGGGGACCGTCCGATTGAACCCCAGAAACGGGAGAATCCGAAGCTGAAACTTGAAGACGGTGAGCGCGTCTACTATCATGAGAAGGGAACGCTCTACGTGGAGAAGGGGTCCGGCTTCGATGAGGTCGCAGTGCCTGGCAAGCCTGGAGATGTGGCATTTCCAGGCAAACGCCGACTCAGCCGGAAGCTTCAGCGGACGCATTTCTACCTGACCGATCAGCGGTTGCTGTTCGTCGGAAAGTCGCTGGATTTCGGTGTCCGGCTGGAGGAACTTGACGACTTCAAAACCGAGCCGGGCGGAATCTCATGCAGGATTCGGCGCGGTGGGCGCCAAGTGTATGTCGCCATGACATTCCAGAATCCGCTGGTCGTCGCTCATATTCTCAACGAAGTGCGCCTTACTTTTTCAGCTTCGCCTTGATCTCCTCAAAGGCCTTGAAAGTCTCAACGGCGGATATTATACCACAATATGCACCCTTATCCCGGATTTTTGCAAAGGCCAAGGTGCACAAACTTGCAAATATGACTTTTTGCAGTTTTTGCAGTTATGGAAAGTCATCTTGGCCAACAGGGCGGGAATGGCGGCTTTGGCGCTG
>CACYCW010000025.1 GCA_902773015.1 uncultured bacterium | reverse complement strand
CCACGCGGCAATGCGTTGCCGAGCCTTTTCGTGACCAACCGCCAGCACATGCACCGACCAGTCGAACTCCCTTGCGAAAGCGAGCAGACATTCCGTAATGGCGGCGAACGGCCGGGACTCCTCCCCGGTCGCCAGCAGCACTCTCCTGGTCGGCGATCGCGTCATGCCGGAGATTATAGCATATCATTTGAGGGCTGCGCAATCGTATGATTTATTTTTGCGCAATCGACACAATCTGAAGCGACGAAATATGGTAGAATACTAGCCATGAAAAGACTGACTCTGGTAGCGATGGCGGCGGTTGCCGCCGGGGCCTTCGCGCAGCAGATCGATTTCGGTCGCGAAAGGAAGGCGGTGGTCAAGCACTACCGATTTGCCGGCAATCACCGCGAGGAGTCGATGTGGAGCGCGGCCTACGCCGCGAAGAGCGGCAAGATCTACATCGGCCTCTGCACCCATGCCGAGGCGGCGCACTTCTACGAGTTCGACCCGGCGACGGAGACGATGCGGCACATCGTCGACCTCACCGAGCTGCACGGCGAGCGCGGCGAGGGCATCAACACGAACGGTAAGATCCATGTCCGGATGGGCGAGGACAACGACGGCAACGTCTACTTCGGCTCGCTCAACGAGGATACCGGCCCCGAGTGCATCGACCCGTCGAGCTACCTCGGCGCGTTCTGGTACCGATACTGCCCCGGGACGGACAAGGTGGAGGTGCTGGGCCGGATCAGTCGCCACTTCGGGCTCCTGGGCATGGTGATGGACCCGAAGTACATGCGCCTCTACGGACTCGCAGAGGACGGCCACCTCTACATGCACGACATCGCGGACAAGTACACGCGCGACCTCGGCAAGGTGGATGACTGGGACATCTGCCGCACGATCTTCGCGGACGACGAGGGCAACGTCTACGGCTCCTTCCCGGTCGCGCGCATCTGGAAGTACGACGTCAAGAAGGACGAGGTGATCGACCTCCCCAACATCCGGCTCGAATGCGACAACCGCGTACCGCCGCGCACGATGTCCAAGCCGATGATCGACCGCAAGGTCATCTGGCGCGTCATCGAGTGGGACCCCGTCGACAAGGTCGCATACGGCATCATCGGCGGGAATTCCATGCTGTTCCGGTACGACGTCCACGCGGGGCCCGAGGGGAAGATCGACTACATCATCCCGCTCACCGCGCCCGCCTACTGGAAAGAGATGAATGTGCGGCAGATTCCGTTCGCGACGCTGGCGTTGACGATCTCGCCCGACCACCGCATATACTTCGCGCCGACCGCGTCGTCGTCCTTCGACTACGTCGGCACGTCGTGGGACGTGCACGACGAAGAGGCCTTCCAGGCGAAGCTCGCCGGCGGCTACTTTCCGCCCGTGTCGTATCTCATCCGCTACGACCTCCAGAGGAAACAGCGCGAGGCGCTGGGGCTGATGGTGACGGAGGAGGGCAACCTCTGCCTCGGACTCGGCGCGGCCTGTTCGGGCAAGAAGGACGGACGCATCTACTTCGTCGGCGCCATCCAGGAGAAGGATCCCAAGGCGGTGGTCGGTAAGGCCGCCCGTCGCTGGCCGTTCTCGATGGGCCTCGTCGCCTATGATCCGAAGGAAGAAGACAAATGAAATCCAGAAATGTGACCTGGACGGCTATCGCCGTTCTGCTTTCAACTCTCAACTTCCAACTTTCAACTTTTGCGCAGAAATGCGTCAACCCGCATTTCGACGCGCAGCGGCTCGACTTCCGCGACCTCGGCTACCCGGGCGCGACGGAGATTCCGGCGGACTCCTCGCCGATCACCGCGCTCCTGACGCACGACGCGAACGGCAAGGTCTACGGCGCGACGAGTGGCAAGGCGGCGCACCTCTTCGTGTGGGACGCGCGGGTCAACAAGGTTTTTCCGCTCGGTGCGCTGCCGAAGGCGAAGGGCGTCCACGGCTGCCTTGTGCAGGGCGAGGACGGGCGCGTGTTCATCGGCACGGGCCTCAATGAGATCGAACTCTTCCGGCTCTCGAGGAAGATGCCCGAGGGACGGCGTGCGATCGAACACCAGCTGTGGAAGGACATCCGGGACCGCTATGCCGATTTTGAGGGCGGCCACCTCTACGCCTACGATCCGGCGAAGAGCGATGCGGCGGTCTATCTCGAAGGGTCGTCGGTGGAGGTCGAGGATCTTGGCGTCCCCGTGCCGCACAATTCAATCTATGCGCTGACGATGGCGAGCGACGGGGCGACGCTGTACGGCATTAGCTATCCCGATGCGGAGTTCTTCTGCTGCAACGTCGTCTCGAAGAAGATTGAGCGCCTTGGCAAGTGGATGGAGAAGCTCTCGTACCCGGGCCCCGAGCGTTGCTGGCGCGGAGTGCCGCGCGCGCTCGTCTGCGACCGGGACGGAACGCTCTGGAGTTCGGGCGACGACGGACTCCTTCGTGGCTACATCCCGAAGATCGGCGAGTTCGTCGAGACGACGATGCGCGTGCCAGGCGAATACTGGGAGACGCAGGCGTACAACGCCTTCCCCGTGGTTGAGCAACTTTTCCTGCGCGAGGACGGCTCGCTTGTCGGCACGTCGTCCGACGGCTTCGTCTTCGCTGCCCATCCGAACGCCAACCGCCTCGTCAACTGGGGCAAGCCGCGCGTCGAACGGCGCGTCCGCGCGGCGACGTTAGGCAGGGACGGCCGGCTCTATTCGATTTGCGGCGAGAAGGACAATGTCTGCCGTCTCTTTTCCTTCCGTGAGGACGAGGGCCATCTCGACTGGGGGGTTCTCGGCGTCGACCGCAGCCCCTACTACGCGAAGATCGCCTATCAGTTCGACGCGATGGCGACGGCGCCGGACGGCACCATCCTCATCGGCGAATCGGACCGCCGCGCCAAGCTCTTCTTCTTCATCCCCGGCGCTTCGGTGATGCCCGGCGTACTCAATCCCACGAATCCGAGATGAGGAAGGCGGGGATCGCGGGGCGGGGTCTATCACGCTATCTGATTGGTGGAGTCGGACTGGCGGCGCTGACCTGCCTCGCAGCGCCAAGGTCCGACCTTGCGAAGCCCGTGCTTGAGAAGGGAAGCGAGTTCTCCTCGTGGAGCGCGGTCTACAACCGGCTTTTCGACGCCGACGTGGCGGCGGACGAGGCGTGGCGCGCCGTGGACGGCGCCGGCGAGTACGACGCGAAGCGCCGTGCGCTGCGTCAGCGGATGATCGAGCTGGTCGGTGGCTTCCCTGAGCGGACGCCGCTCAACGCGCAAGTGACCGGCCGGCTGGAGCGGAATGGCTACACCGTCGAAAAGGTGCTTTTCGAGAGCCGTCCGGGGGCGTTCGTGACGGCGCTGATGTATCTGCCGGACGCGGCGAAGTTCCCGCCGCCGCATCACGCGGCGATCGAGCTGTGCGGACACTCGCCGCTCGGAAAGAACAATCCCGCGTACCGTCGGGTGGCGGTGTTGGCGGCGAAGGCGGGAGTGGCGACTCTGGTGGTCGATCCGTTCGCGCAGGGCGAACGCGGCCAGTGTCCGGAGGACCTGGACGGACGCGCCACGACGGCGCATCTGCGGCTCGGCGTGAACGCGATGCTGCTCGGGCACGGGCTCGCCGCGTTCATGATGTGGGATGCGATCCGCGCGCTCGACTATCTCGATTCGCGGCCGGACGTGCGGCACGGACGGTACGGCTGCATGGGCAACTCGGGCGGCGGGACGCAGAGCGTGTACCTTTCCGGGCTTGACGACCGCGTTGCGGCGACGGCGACGAGCTGCTATCTCTCGAACTTCCGCGAGCAGACGGCGTGGCGGCTTCTCGCGGATTCCGAACAGCTCGTCTTCGCCCAGCTGAAGCACGGCCTCAACCACGCCGGCTATCCGCTTATGGGCGGCCGCCCGGTGTTGATGCTCGCGCGCCGCGAAGACATGATCCCCTACAGCGGCACGCGAGAGACCTTCCGGCTGCTGCATGAGATCGCGGTCAACATCGGCGCGCCGGGCCGCTATTCATTCTTCGATCAACCCGGACCCCACGGCTACAATGAACGCAGCATGCGCGAGAGCGCGGCGTTTCTGGTGAAGCATCTGCGGGATGCGGAGATTGCATTTGACGATGCCGATGTGGATAACGGTCCCGACGGAGCGGAGGGATGGGTGTCGGCGACCGGACGCGTGATGGACAGGCCCGGATTCAAAAGCGTCTACGACTATCTTCGAGAGGAACTGGATGCGGCCCTTGCCAGGCGCAAGCCGCTTGCCGTTGGCGAACGCGCGGAACTGGTGCGGCGTCTTGCGGACATCGACGAGCGCCGGACCGGTGAGCGTCGCGTCCTGTCGGAGCGGAAGCTCGATGGCGGCAAGGCGCTGTCCTGCCGCTACGAATCCGAAGGCGGATGTTTCCTTCCGTGCATCGAACTGGTGCCGGATGCAGTGCGCGGCGAACCGGTGTTGCTGACGGCGGACGGTCCACGCACCAACCGCGCCGGGCGCGCGGAGGCGCTTTTCGCCGCCGGGCATCCGGTGCTGGTTGCGGACGTGACGGCGACGGGGGAGATCGGAAAATCCAAGCACTACTACTGCAATCCGCATGACGACGAAGAGATCGCCAAAATGCTCTATCTGCTCGGCTCGTCGCTCGTCGGCCGCCGTGCGGGGGACATTATCGCGATCGGGCGCGATGCGAGGATGCGCTATGGAGCGAAGCCGAAACTGATCGCCCAGGGACGCACCGCCGTGGCGGCCGCCCATGCGAACGCCGCGGATCCGGATCTCTTCGTCGCGGTCGGGACTGTAGACGCTCCGCTTTCGTGGGCCGAGTCCGTGCGTACCCGCGCTTTCTTCGATTACGCGGCTGCCGTCCACGGCGGATTGCTCCATTACGATTGGACCGACCTCCTCGACGGCTTCACGGCGAAAGGCATAGTCGTCGGTGAGCCGTGAAGGACGCCGTGAACATTCACTGGTGCGAAAAATCGGAGATGTCGCAAGATCAGTCATGAACATCCTTTTTGCAACTCTTGTCGCGATCACCAACTGCTGCGGCTCCATCACGGTCGAGACGCGTGGCGCGCGGATGGTTTCGTACGTGCCCGCCGTCGGCGAGGAGGTGCTGGCACGCCTGTCTGACGGTTCGGGCGGAATCTCGCTCTGCTGGCCGTGGTTCGCGAACGACGGGCCGACGCCGGACTGTCGCCGTCATGGCTGCATACGCGATCGCGAGTTTGCGATCGTGCGGCGGACGACGGACGAGCTTGTGCTGCGGCTTGTCTCGGACGGGGAGACGAGGCGACACTTTCCGCATGACTTCGAGCTGACGCTTGCCTTTCGTCTTGGCGCGGCGCTTGAGATCTCGCTTACGGGACGAAACACGGGCGGCACGCCGTTCCCGGTCACGGAGATGTTCCACCCGTACTTCCGAGTTGGCGATGCCGCGCGTTGCACGGTGCGCGGCGTGGATGGCTGCCGTTACCGCGACAACCGTCATCCCGAGCTGGGCGAAGACAGGATCTGGAAGGGCGATTATCCGATTGGCGATGGTTCGCGGGTGTTCGAGTTCCGTGCGGATGCGTCGCATGTCTGGGAGCTTGAGGATCCCGCGCTCGGGCGGCGGCTCGTCTTCACGAGCGCGGGTGACTTGAAGACGGTCGTGTGGAATCCGGGTCCCGCGACGCTCGCCGCGGCGAACGTCACCTCGAAGTTCAAGCCTGGCGAATGGCGCACCTTCGTGTGCGTCGAGAACGGCACGGCCTATCGCGACCGGGCGTACGTCCTCAAGCCAGGCGAATCCCATGTCTTGCGCCGCACTGTTCGCGTGGTCGCCGCATCGAGACGGCCGCGATGAGGGGCAAAAGTGCTAATTCAGGGTTTGAAAAATTCTTTAAAATACCCCCTTGCGCACCAGGAGGGAAATATGATACAATATGCTCGTCTCTGACCAAAGGAGGGCTCGGGCGAGTGTCCGAAGCCTTGATCCGGAGGGAGGGGGCAAGGTTAACCTCTCCAAGGCATGAGTAGGACCGTTTGCCGAAAGTGATGAGGAGAAAAAAGAAAGAACAAGAACAAATGAAAAAGCTCATGATTGCCGCTGCCGCGCTGACGCTCGGTTATGTGGCGACCGCCGCTTCCTGCGGTG
>CACYCW010000024.1 GCA_902773015.1 uncultured bacterium | reverse complement strand
CATGATTATCACGAGGGATATTACTTCGTGACGATCAACACCGCTCCGAGGCGGAACTGCCTCTCGCGCATTGTCGGTGGGAAAGTCGAACTTCTGCTGTTTGAAGAAGAGCGCGCGGCCGAGGTGTCGCACTATCTTGAGCTGGCGCAGGGCGGCGCGACCTTGATCGGCGGCTTTATTTCGCCTGGAGAGAAAGAAGTCGCAAAGGGCGTATTGGAGATTGCCGGAGCAAAGGTGGTCTGCCTGCTGCCTTATGGTCTCAAGGGGTATAAGCCTCATGGCGTAGCTGTCAAACGCCTGGCAGAGAGCAAAACACTTGTTTTGTCGGGCTTCCTTGAGTCGGTGCCGTCAACACCGATCAACTACGTCAACTGCCACCTAAACAACGATTGGGCGCGGCTGATTGCCATGGGGCGATCCAGCGATGAATCGCCGGATTCCCAACCTTGACGCGCGTAAGGCTAGGTGTCCGTGATCCCGCGTCATTCATGGCGCGGAGAGATTGCTGCCGTCAGGCAGGGCATCCCGCTGGTGTTTGACGCGAAATAGCTGCGAATCGCACGTAGTTGCGGAACACGCGCCAAACCTGAAACCGCCGCGCTCGCTGTGGGCTCGGCGGTTTTCTGCCGCTAGAACTGTTGATAGTCTACACTCTCTACATTCGCTCGCACGGCATATAGTAGAATGGGCGAAATCACCGAATAGATCTGGGCGACGGCGCGCCGCCATCGTTCTTCCTGCGCGTGAGGGTGAAGTAGCGGGTAGCAGTTCCTGTCCTGTGATGCAATTCGTTTTACGTCAGCATTGGGCATGTCAGAGTGCGCTGAAATTTGGTATAATGTTTGGCATGGATGTCGTGAAGAAGTTTGGTGCGCGTTCGTGCGTCGTGGCGCTGCTGCTGGCGCTTGCGGGCTGCCAGGGCTATACCGTCGTGCAGCGCAACGTGTTCGCCGATGACAACGGCAACATCGTCGCCGTCGACTACGGGCGCAGCGAGCGCGACCACGTGAACACCTTCGTCTCGCCCGCGACCGGCAAGGAAATGGAGTTCAAGTCGCGCTTGGCGGTCAAGGCGCGCCTCCCCGATGGCGATTCTTTCACCGCCTGGCAGTGCATGAACTTCCTGCCCTACGGCACGATGTACAAGACGGACAGCGAGGAGTGGATGCTGCTTGCAAACGGGTTCTCCTGCGTCATCTACCATCAGTCCGAGGAGGACGAGACGAAGTATCGTGAAGTCTACCGCGGCGTGCTCTGCGAGATCGACGACGATGTCAAGGTGAAGAGGAACGAAAAATGGAAGGATGTGCTGAAGCCGGGGCGGGAATACCGCAAGCCGGGCGACAGGCCCCGTCAGTCGAGTGTGGAGCCAAGGAGGCGGTGAATCCGCTGGACAATCTTCGCGTGGTGCTGGTGGGCACCCTCTACACGGGGAATGTCGGCTCCTCCTGCCGCGCGATGGCCAACATGGGCATCCGCCATCTGCGGCTCGCCGCGCCGAACCTGCAGAACTCGTGGGAGGAGGGCGAGCGTCTCGCCGTCCATGCGACGGACATCCTCGCCGCCCGCGAGGAGTTCGCCACTTTCGAGGAGGCCGTCGCCGACTGCGTGGCGGTCGTCGGCACGACCGCGCGCGGCGGACTCTACCGTCAGCACGTGAAGGCGCCGCGCGACTGTGCGGCGGACATCCTCTCCCTCGCCACGACCGGTCCCGTCGCGATTGTCTTCGGCCGCGAGGACAAGGGGCTCCTCAACGAGGAGATCGCCCAGTGCACCCATCTTGTGCGCATTCCGGTTGACGAGGGCTACACCTCGATCAACCTCGCGCAGGCGGTGCTGATTACCGCCTACGAGCTCTTCACGGCGACGGGCCGCTACCAGCCCCCGCATGAGAAGGCCCCTCCCGCCCCCCAGGCGCAGAAACAGCAGCTCATGAAGAACTGGTCGGCGATGCTGCAGGAGATCGGCTTCATGAAGCCCGAGCAGGCCGATCACTTCATGCAGGGCTTCCACCGTGTCTTCTCCCGTGGCGTCCTCACGAAGGATGACGCCGCGCTCCTCCTCGGCGTCGCCCGTCAGGCGATCTGGGCGACTCGGCATGCGGATGCCGTGACAGGGTAATTTTGTGACTCATGCGCTGGGTGCCGACCTTAATTATCACTAGTATCATCTGTCCGAATTGCCGTGCGGAAGCGGCGCTGAGATTCATGCTTACCTAAAAACACAGATCCGCCCTTGACGCGGCAGGGCGATTTTTAGTATACTACACAATCCATGCCTTTCGTGGGGACGGTTCTCCACAAGGAAGGCTGGACAAGGAATGCTGGCAGAAAGGCAAGCAATAAAATGGAAGCATACGCTGTTCTCGAAACCGGCGGCAAGCAGGTGCTTGTGCGCGTCGGCGACAAGATCGAGATTGAAAAGCTCTCGGTCGATGCAGGGCAGGAGGCCGTGCTCGACACCGTTCTCGCGGTGTCCGACGGTTCGTCCCTCAAGGTCGGTTCCCCCTATGTGGAGGGCGCCAAGGTCACACTCGCCGTTGATGGCATCATCAAGGGCAAGAAGGTGATCAACTTCAAGGCGAAGCGCCGCAAGGGCGATCGCCGTCTCGTCGGTCACCGCCAGCAGCTGACCGTCGCCACAGTCAAGGCAATCGCATAAGGGGGGCAGGGAAATGGCTACTTCAGCATCCGCCCGTAACGGGCGCGACTCCAATCCGAAGTTCCTCGGCGTCAAGGCCTACGACGGCCAGCTCCTGAAGGCCGGCTCGATCATCGTTCGCCAGCGCGGCACCAAGATCCATCCCGGCAAGAACGTCGGGCAGGGTCGCGACTTCACGCTTTTCGCCCTCAAGGACGGCAAGGTG
>CACYCW010000023.1 GCA_902773015.1 uncultured bacterium | reverse complement strand
GGCGAGCGTGAACGCCTCGCCGAAGACAAACCTCAGCACCCCCACAGTCGCGGCGGAGAGACCGAAGAAACAGAGGACGAAACCCGGGACAACCAGCTCGAGAAGAACGAGCACCGCACCGGCGTAGATCCACAACCATGCACAACTTGTCATGCCAAGATTATATCACATAAACCGCGCGACTGTCCAGTGGCGCCGCCACGCCGCAATCAGTGAACCAGCAGGATGAGTCCCCTGCGCTCGAATGTGGCGACTTTCGTCACCGAACCGTCTCCGTTCGGCCGCGAGACGCAGGTCATGCTCCAGCCGCGGAGCCCGCGCTCCCGCACCGGCGTGATGATGGCGTCCATCGCCGCGTAGGCCGTGGCATCCGCCGCAGTGAACAGCGCGCATTCGAATGTCGCATCGGAGGCGGGCGTGCCGCCGACCTTCAGCCGGATGGTGGCGGCGCCCTCGGCGACGAACGGTGCCGCCGCAAGGGTGTTGCGGATGCCGTAGGTCACGAGATCGCCCGCCGCGGAGACGACGTCGAGCGACAGGCTCGCAGCGGAATCCACAATCACCTGCGCACCGTTGACGGCATCCGCCGCGGAAACGCCGAGCGCGCCCTCGGTCACATGGATCGTCGGCGCGGCCGTCGCCGCGGATGGCACCGCGCCCTCGCCGTCCGGACCGAACCGCAGCGTCCCGCCCAGCGCGAGCGTGCCCGCGCCGCGCTTGACGAGCGTCCCGTCAAGCGTCAGCTGCGTGCCGACGGCGAGCGTCTCCCCTTCGGTGACATCGACACGACCCGTCGTGGAGCCCACGAAGATGCCGCGATTGTTCGCCGCGGTGATCGCAAAGGAATTTGTCGTCGCGAACGTGCCGTAGGCGGTCAGCGCCAGCGCATCGTATGTCATCTCGTCAAGTTTGCCACCCAGGTTGGCCTCCGACGACGCATACAGCGTCTGATAGACAGTGTCGGGATCTGGCGCCGTCTGTCCGGCAGCGAGCAGGAACTTGCCGAGGAAGCCCGTGTTGTCGCCGCTTAGGCGCACTTTCCCGTTCGAGCCGTAGACGTTGTTGCCGATCATCCTCAGCGTTCCGTCGCCCACCAGCGCACTCTCGAGCTCCATCTCGCAGTCGATCTGGACGACGATGCCGTTCGTAGGCCCGACAAGCTCCAGTCGATCTGCGGCGACAGTCACGTGCCCGGCACGTATACCGGTGGACATCGAGGTGTTTCGCAGGCGGAGCAGCGGCAGCGAGAGCCGCCCGGTGAAGACGTGGAAGATCTTGCCGTCGATCGTGAGCGATTCGCCCTCGAACCTGAACGAATCGGTCTCGGGGGTGCGGAGCACCTTGCTGGGGGCGACGTAGTGGCGACCCGGCCGCGGCGCACGACCATCCGACCAGCTCGTGTCATTCGTGAACGCCGACGAATAACCTTTGGAATAGGTGTCTGTGTCTGCGGTCGTAAGCGTCACGATTGGATCAATCTCCACGTCAAGCGACTTCCTCTCCCCAACCGTGCGCGCGGCCAGGCGGTAGGCCACCGAGGGATAGACCGGTTCCGCCCCGGTCATCGCCATTCGGAAATCGTTGGTATTGATGTCGGCATCCACCGGTGCGGTGATGATCGGAATATGCACACCATCATTGTTCGCGACGATCTTCGAAGACGCGAACTCCACGTTGACGGGACCTTCCGCCGAGAACGAATTGGTGACGACGAAGATGCTGTTCGTCGCCGCGGTCGAGACGACCTGGAGCCACGAATCCGGATGGAAGGCAAGCGTGCCGACCGAGACGACGTCCGTCGCGTTCACCGCGCCGAGGATGCCGTTGGTCGAGACAACGAGCGTGCCGGCGAAGTCGGTGCCGGGCCCGAGCTGGAGGCGCGAGTCGTAGCTTGAGCCGCGCGGATAGAGTCCGCGCAGCTCAAGCCGGCCGAGATAGTTCGCGCAGGAACCGAGGATGCGGAGCGTGAAGTTGGTGGCATACGCCGACGCATCCGTCCTGCCGCCCAGGATCGCCCCTGCCGTGACCGGAGACGAGAACGGTCCGTTGAGGGCCATCGTGTTGTTCGTGTAGGTCAAATCACTACCACCTCGATGATAAATCCAGACCGGAGCCGAAGTCGGCGAACGGACCGTGATGTTTCCGTAAACGGGCGCGACTCGGTTGCGATAGCCGGCGTAATGGGTAAACCGACCGTTGTCAAGAAAGAGACCTTCGTTGTCGAACCAACACTTGGTCGTCGAACTGTAGACGCGAACTTCCATCGCCCCGAATTTTTCACCTATGATGCCGATGGTGAGCGACTTGCCGGTGAAGTGGTGTTCGTTTCCATCCTGCACGGCCGGGGACCACAACCACTTCCAGTTCTCGACGACGAACTCGTCGGTGCTGGCAAAGCCGGTGCAAGGTTCCCCGTTGGCGCCAGACCAGTAACTGGTGTTGGTGAACGCATCGGATTTATAGCCGCTGCCGGTATAGTACCAGGTTGTCGCCGAAGCGGACATGACGGCCGGCGCCATCAAGATGAGGAACATCTTTTTCATGGTTGTCTCTCCTTGGCTGATTCGGAATTGTCCTTCAGTTTGAAAACTCGTACGTTGTCGAGCCAGCATGATTCGCCGGGCATCAGGTGCACGCCCATGATGAGGCCGAAACCGTCCGCGCCGTCTGGCACGCGGAAGGCCGTGCGGGCGCGGCGCCACTTGTCCTGGCGTTCGGGTTCGTCGAACACGACTAAGGCGCTGGCCGCGTCGCCATTCATCCACTTGCCGCCGACATACCAGCCAACGGATCCGCTGACGCCCTCGCCAAATGCGGAGAACTCCACGCCGTACCATTCGCCCGGCTTGACGCCCTTCATCGGCAGGATCACGCTGCCGCAGGAAACACCGGTGACGCGGATGGACGACGAGTCGCCCTCACCAAACGCCGAATCCGCCGCGAAGACCCCGTTCGTATCGCGACGGTAGGTGTCCTGCCAGGTGGCGTAGGGCGCGGGTACGCCGGGCTTCGTGCCGACGCGGCATTCGGGATTGGCGTTGATCGGCTTGAGGCCTCCCTCGCGTTCCCTGCAACGGCGCCACAGGTCGAGGCCATAGCCGGTCGGATCCTTGGTGGAGGCGATCGTCGCGCACAGTCCGGGCAGGCACTCCTCCCAGGTGCGCTTGAAGTCCTCCTGCCTGAAGTGTCCGTTGAAGCGCCGCGCATGCGGCCACTTCGCCCAGCAGTGCGCCTCGCCCCAGAACCACACGTAGCCGTCGGAAGCGTAGGCCGCGGCGGCGAGGTTCGATTCCAGCCGCTTCAGGCGCGACCCGTCGAGCGGCGGCATGTACCACCTGGAACCTTCTTTCGCCAGGTACATGTCGAGGTAGATGGACGACGCCATGCTCGCCTGGCTGCGGTATTTTACACGGTTCTCGGGGGCCACCAGCCGGATGGCGCGGGTTCGCTGCTGCACGTGCGCCAGAGCGAAGTCTCGCCGATCGCCCCTGTAGCGATACGACTTCTCGTCACCGTCGATGATCGTCGCCTCGGGCGGCAGGACGTCGAGAATCCCGTTCACGAACGCCGGCCAGAGGTCTCCAGTGTCGCGGCAGTGCGCGACCACGTCGCCATGTGCGAAATAGTCGCGCTTCTCCGACAGCAGCCAGAACGTGATGATCTTGGCGGAAGGATGCTCGCGAAAGACCGGCGCGAACACCTCCCTGCCGCGCCGACGGACCAACTCCGCAAGCACAGGATAGGCGGGGTCGGAGGAACGCCGCCGGAACTGCTCCTGTCGGAAGTAGTCCTCGTGGTCGACGCCGAGTCCGCGGACTCCGCCCTCCTTCGCGAGTCTGGCGATGGCGCCCATGTTCGCCGCAATCCGGCCCCACGCCGTGTCATCCGTCCAGGCGATGCGATTCGTGGGGGCGCAGAACGACTTGAAGAAGCACTCCTTCATCGAACGGTGCGCGGTGAGACGCCTCAGGTCCGGGACCAACGACCGCATGTCCTCGAAGCGCCACGGGCCGTCGTGCATCAGGTAGCGCGACCACATCGGTCGCCCGGATGCGTCCGGAAGGCCCATGAGCGGGGAGAAACCGACGCCGTCGAGAGGCGTCTCGTCGAACGACTCCGCGGCGGACAGCAGTTCCGGGATCTTCAGCTGCGAAAGCTCCCATCCGAACGCGACGTATCGGCAGCTCGCGAAGGATGGAGCAACCAACCCAAGGGCAACGATAATCGCCATCGCCCCTGATGCCCGCAGCGTCATCTTACCATCACACTCGTTCATCCGGGCGGTATTGTAGCAAAATTCACGCCTATGGTCAACCCAGCCACGCCCTGCCTACGGCAGCGTCGCCTCAAGGCGGTGTGTGCCGGCGGTGAACTCCTTC
>CACYCW010000022.1 GCA_902773015.1 uncultured bacterium | reverse complement strand
TTGTGTTATACCAGATTTTGAACGGAAAACGACAAGCTCGCCGTCCGCCGAAACCGAAAATCCCTCCGACTTGGCCGGCACGAAGAACTGATCACCCGGGCTCACGTCGAACACACCGGACGTGCATTCGATCCTACCGCACCCTGACAGCACGTAAAGCCCCGAAAACTCCCCCTCCGCACCAAAACGGCACTCTCGCCGGATGTCGAGGCGCTCAAGCGAAAAGCAGTCCGTGCGCGGCGACCCGATGATCGCGGTGCGGACAAAATCCCCGGAGCTTTCAAGCCTTTGCGGCCCGACCATGTACCGCCGCCTCGCCTCGTCCCCGTCGCAGCCGTCGTAGCGGAAGCACTCGAACATGCTGTCGAAGCCGATACCGTAGTGGCAGGCCTTTTCGGAGATCGCGAACCCCTGTGGCGTGACGCGCTCCGTGCGGAAAGTGTAGTCGGTCGGCTCCTGGATCTCCATGAGGAGGCATCCGGCGCCGATGGCGTGCGGCATGCCGCCTTCGATGAAAAACGTGTCGCCCGGCTTCACCTCGATGCGGTGAAGCATCCCGAGCATGGCCGGTATGTCCTGCCTGTCGAACACGTCTCGCCATGCGGCCTTGGTCACGCCTGGCTTGAAACCCATGTAGACACAAGGCTTCTCGCCGCCGATCTCACGTCCGCCGACGACATGCCAGCACTCTGTCTTTCCGAACGGGGAACCGAAGAACGCACGTGCCTTCTCGCGGTCTGGATGGCACTGGACGCCAAGGCGCTCGGCCGCGTCGATGAGCTTCACCAGGACTGCAAGCGACTCGCCCCATCGCGCAACATGATCCGCGCCGAGCGCGGCAACGGGATCCGCCGAAATGAAGTCCTTGAGCGTCATGTCGGCGTCCGCAAGCCGGTTCATGCCCTCGACGACATCCTCCCGCCCGGCGTTGATCGCCCTCACCGTCGAGCATATCCAGTCTTCGGGGAAGTGGCCGTCCGTAGCGGGGGTGACCCCATGAAGCTCGTCGAGGAGTTTGCCGCCGTGGTAGGTGCGCCACGCGCGCTCGCCTTTGAGGCGTATCGGGGCCGAATACCCTGGAACGCTCATCTGCATGCCTCGGGATTGACGGACTTGACGCGGTCGACGACAAGCTGGCGGAACTTCGGCGAAAGCATCGCAAAGAACGCAGTGAAGCCGGTGACCCGCACAACCAGGTCGGGAAACTTCGATGGGTCCTTGTCCGCCTCGAGTATCCGCTTCGCGTCGATTATGTTGATGTTGAGCAGCGTGTTTCCGCTCTTTAGGATGCCGCGTACCATGGCGCACATCTTGTCGATCCCCTCCGCGTCGTTCGCGATCATCGGATCGACCTCAAGCTGGACTGGCGCGGTGTTGCCGTAGCCAGGCTGGACGGACGCGATCGCGTTGCACATCGCCGTCACCGCGCCGTCAGGGCGGAAGCCGCCGTTAGGGTTCGCGCCGTGGTTGATCGGCTCTCCGGCATGGCGTCCGTTCGGGGTGGCCTTGAGGAGCGATCCGAGCAGGATGGTGTTCGACCAGGAGAAGAGCCCCGGTATGAAGTTGACGTGGCGCGGATCGCCTGAGTGCTGGCGCACCAGGTCGCGCACAAGCTCCGTCCAGAGCCGCGAGATCCTCACCGCCCAGCGGTCGCCGCGCGTCTCGCCGCCGCCGTACCGGTCGGAACGGAGCATCATCTGGCGCACGCGCTCGCCATCCGTCCCCGCATAGTCAGCGTCGATGTGGCGCTTCAGATCGTCGTATGAAATCCTCTTCTCCACGTCGCAGCGCTGTTCGAGCGCGGCGAAGCTGTCCGCCGCGACCGCGATCCCCGCGCCATCAATGCAGATGTTGTAGTAGTTCGCGCCGCCGTCGGTGATGTTCACGCCTTTCTTGACGAGGCCGTGCTGCATCAGGTTGAGTATCAGCTCGGGCTGGCTCTTCGTCTGGTAGTTGAGGTGGTGCATCACGCCGCGGCCCGTCGCGTCTACGGCGAGCTTGAGATGTTTCTCGTAGAGCCGCCACAGAACCTCCGTGGACTTCTCGCCCGCACACGCCGTCATTTCGTTCCACGCGACCTCGAACACCATCGCGAGATTGACCTTGACGGTGTCGTTCATCGTGTACTCCATACCCGGAATGCACATCCAGTGGCAACCAGCGGCGACGCGGCGGCGGGCAAGCTCCTTCGGGTAGCCGCAGCGCATGAACCCGTCCATGAGCGCCTTGTCGCACGAGTAGCGCGGCCAGCCCTGCTTGTTCTTGAACAAAAGCTCCACCGACTGGCGGAAGAACTTCGGGTCGATCCTGTCGTGGAAGCGGATCGTGAGGTTCGTCGCGATGTTGAGCTTGTCCGCCGCCTCGAGGGCGAGATACGAAAGGTGGCAGGTGCGGTCGTTGTCGTTCTCGTCCGGGCCCGAGAGCTGCCAGTAGCGGCTGTCCTGCAGGAAGAGGCACGCGAGGTAGAAGACGGCTTCGTCGTCGGTCAGCGTCCCATCGGCGACATCGCGCTCGTAGAACGGGTTGAACAGGTCTTCCAGCTGCCCGCCCGCGCTGCCGCGGTTGTAGGTGCGCGAGAGCATCGAGAACCAGCAGCTCCACTGCACGGCCTCGCGGAACGTCTTCGGAGGCTCGGAGCATATCCTGAGGTCGATCTCGCCCATCGTCCGCAGGTTCTCCGCGAGCTGCGCGTTGCGCTCCTTCTTCGCAAGGGCAAGAATCTCCTCCCCGGCGCGGCGGATGAACGCGACGATGTGCTCCACCACGGCAATCTCTGCATCGTAGAACGCATGGTGGGACGGGTCGTGCCGCATTCGTTCCTCCTTAAGCTCCGCGAGAATGCCGCCCCAGCCCTTGTCAAAGCCGATCTGCATGTCGGGCGTGAAGTGGTGGCAGTTGTCTATGCCCGAGATCACCTGGTAGCGGTCGAACACGGCCTGGAGGTCTGGATAGGCGTAGTCCGGGTTCCACTTCGTCCCCGGCGGGCGCAGGCGCTCCAGGAAGAAAAAGCCCTTCGCCGAGAAGGCGTCGAGCGCATCGACGTAAATGGGGTGCTGTTCGAGGATCGCGCAGTAGTTCCCGCTCCACGCCTCGTAGCCGTAGATCGATCCGTTGGGATGGTTCGGCTTGAGCTTGTAGTGGAACTCGTCCTGCTCGATCAGGCCGTAGTCGTCCTCGTCGGCTCCTCCGGCAGCGGCCTTCTCGGCAGTCTGCTCGACCTTGCGGGCGCGCAGGAGCGCGATGCGCTCGTCGTAGGTGAAGCGGCGGTCGGACGGGAATTCGTTTATGAACTGTATCTTGCTCATGTCAGCCCACTTTTATGTTCAGCCCTGCTATGTCCGCCAGCGCGGCGCGAATCTCGTCGAGGCGCTCCGGCGGCAGCGGCTTCGCGTCCGCAAACGCGTTCTCCACGCCAAGCGCCTCGCGCTTCGACCCGCCGAGCGGATTGAAGTTCAGCGCCTCGTAGCGG
>CACYCW010000021.1 GCA_902773015.1 uncultured bacterium | reverse complement strand
GTGCTGTAGCATGACCGGCGGAGAGGCTTTCCATAACTGCACAAAACGCATTCCCGGCCAAAATTCATTTTGCGCAGTTATCATGCAGTCCGGTCAATGCCGTCGCAAGATCTTTCTCGGCCAACGCGACCAGCCGCGTACGCCTCCCTGACTTCAACTGCGAACTGTCATACAGGTGTTTCATCGGCGCACATTATACCATCTTAACGCCAAAATGCACCCTCGAGGGGACAAACCTCCTTTCTGATCAGGCCATCTTGGCGAAGCTCTCCAGGGCCTCGACCATGGACTCGATCGCCTCGTCCGCCTCGCCCTTGCCGATGCCCGCGCGCACCTATTCCCAGAAGGCGCAGTCGCCGGTGCGCTTGTAGAGGGTGAGGACGAAGCGCCGCACGGGCGGTGCGCCAGGGCGGACGTAGCGAAAGGCGACCGTGGTCGGCCCGTCATAGCCGCGATGGACGCGCAGCGTCACGCGCGCCACGCCGGGCGCACGCTCGATGAGGACGTCGACGTCGGGATCGTCCGAGACGCCCTCCCAGCGTCCGCCGTCGGCGGCGTCCTCCGTGAGATCCATGAAGAGGCGGTCGCCGCTCTCGACGCGAATCGCCTGGCTGGTGCCCGGGTTGGCGATCGCATGCCGGCCGAAATCGCAGCCTGCGAGCGCCAGCATCGACAGGAGGAGGACTCGACCGAGCGCACTCACTTGCCGAGCATCAGCGAGACGACGAGCTTGCTGAACCGTGCCGGATCCGGCACGGGCGAGCCTTCCGCGACGAGCGCCTGGGCGTAGAGGAGGTCCACCACGTCCTTCAGCGCGTCACCGGTGAGCCCCTTCATCTTCTCGACGAGCGGATGGGTGGCGTTCAGCTCGAGAATGCGCTTCTCCTTCGGCGCGTCCTTGTTCATCGCGCGCAGCATGCGTTCCATGGCCGGCGAGAGCCCGTTCGCGGTCGCCACAAGGCATGCCGGGGAGTCGGCGAGGCGCGTCGAGAGGCGCACCTCGGAGACATCGGCCTCGAGCTGCTTCTTGATCGACTCGAGAAGCGGCTTCAACTCCGTCGCGGACTTCTCGTTCGCTGTCTTCTCGGCCTCGCGTTCGGTCTCGGTGCCGAACTGCACGTCACCGCGCCCGATGTCGACGAACTTCTTGCCCTCGAACTCGCCGAGCGAGTCGACAAGCCACTCGTCCACAGGATCGCAGAAGAGCAGCACGTCGCACTTGTGCTTCAGCGCCTGCTCGAGTTGGGGCGAGGTGCGCGCCGTCTCGACCTTCGGGGCGCAGAGGTAGTAGATGTCGGTCTGCCCGGGCGCCATCGCCTTCACGTAGTCCGCGAGCGAGACGAGCTTGCCGGCTTCCGTGCGAGCCGAGGGATAGAGCACGAGTTTCTTGATGCGTTCCGCGTTCGCGTAGTCGCTACGGATGCCTTCCTTGAGGACGCAGCCGAAGGCGTTCCAAAACTTGAGGTAGTCCTCTCCCCTCTTCTTCAGGTCCTCGAGCGTGGAGAGGATCTTCGAAGTGACAGCGCTCTTGATCCTCGCGATCACCGCGTCGTCCTGCAGCATCTCGCGGGAGACGTTGAGCGGCAGGTCGGACGAGTCGACGACGCCCTTCACGAACCGCAGGTACTCGGGGAGGAGCATCTCGAAGTCGTCGCCGATGAAGACATTGCGCACATAGAGCGAGAGCCCGTGCTTCGTCTGCGGCATGTAGAGGTCCATCCCCGCCTCGCTCGGCAGGAAGAGGAGCGCCTTGAACTCGACCGCGCCCTCGCCGGAGAACGGAATCGTCTCGAGCGGATCCTTCCAGTCGTGCGAGAGATGCTTGTAGAACTCGGCGTACTCCTCCTTCTTCACGTCCTTCTTCGCGCGCTTCCAGAGCGCAGTCATCGTGTTGAGTGGCTTCGCCTCGTCCTCCTCGCGGCGCTTGCGGTCCTCCTCCTTCTCGTCCTTCGGGACGTCGATGCGGCGGAAGCGGATGGGATAGGCGATGAAGTCGGAATAGCGCTTCACGAGCTCGCCGACGCGCCAGCGCTCGAGGAAGTCGGTCTGGTCGTCCTTGAAGTGGAGCATGACGCTCGTGCCGAAATCGTCGCGCGTTGAGTCGGCGATCGTGTAGCCCCCCTGCATGGTGGACTCCCACTGGAAGGCACCGGTGCCACCGCGCTTCCGCGAGACGACGCGCACCGTGTCCGCCACCATGAACGCGGCGTAGAAGCCGACGCCGAACTGGCCGATGAGCTCTGGAAGGTCGGCGCCCTTGTTCTCCTTGAGGGCCTGGCGGAACGCCTTGGTGCCGGAGGAGGCGATGGTGCCGAGGTTCCGCTCGAGCTCGTCGGCGTCCATGCCGATGCCGTTGTCGGAGACCATCATCGTCTTCGCGGCGGTGTCGACGGCGATCTCGATCTTCCAGTCGGGATTGTCCGCGATGAGCGACTTGTCGGTCAGCGACTGGAACTTCGCCTTGTCGATGGCGTCGGATGCGTTGGAGATAAGCTCGCGGAGGAATATCTCCTTCTTCGAGTAGAGCGAGTTGACGACTAGGTCGAGCATCTCGGCGATCTCGGCCCTGAACGGATTTGTCTTCTTTTCCATAACAGCTGTGTATTATACCACATTCTGCGGCAAACGGACGCGGAAACGTCGACACGGCGACAGCACCCGCCATTGACGGTCTTCAAGTTGACTGCCGCGCGAGAGATATGATATGATATGATTCTCGAGTGAGAATCACCAATCACGAACTCATCGGAACATCAGAAAATGAATAACATGACAGCGAAAGTCGTCACCCTCGGCCTGCTGGGTGGAGCGCTCGTGGCTACGGCCAATGCCGAATCGAATTTCACGCCCAGTGCGCCGAAGCTGCCGCAGGTGAGCGAGATCACGCTTCGCGCGAAACCGACGACCGGACACCTGCAGGACGTCTGGTTCGACGGCACGAACCTCTACTGGGCTCATACCGGCGAGCTGTTCAAGACCGACCTCGAAGGCAACGTCATCAGATCGGCCACCGTCGGTGCGCACCATGCCGGGCTCGAGGTGAGGAACGGCCGACTCTACACGGCGGTCTGCGCGTTCAACAACGAACCGCGCGGGGCGACCACTCCCGCCAGCCACGTGACGATCGGCGAATACGATGCCGTCACGCTCGAACGCATCGAGATGCACATCCTCGACATCACCGACCGCGCCGGCTCGCTGGCGATGCTGGACGACGGTTCCTTTCTCGTCGGCTGCCTGCGGCCAGGTGACATCCGTGCCGACCAGGTCCGCTTTCATCACATCGGCCGCGACTACAAGCTCATCAAGAGCCATGTTCTCGACAATGTCCCCGTGAAGCTCGGCATCGAGACGATCCACCGAATCGGCGACAGGTTCTATCTCGGGTTCTACGGCACCTCGGCGGACGGGAAGCGCCTCGACTTCGACATGATCGCCATCGACGGGAATTTCCGTGAGGCCTGGCGCGGTCGAGTCGGCGGCGGAGTCGGCTTCGTCGCTGACGGAAACAGCCTCTGGATCGCCACGACACGTCAGAAGAAGCCGGACAACTTCTTCACGAGCACGATCCGGCCTTCCCGGATGACGGTTCAGGACCTACGTTCGGGGCAATGACCCGTCGGCCGCCGACCCGTTTTTCTTCGCCTCGTCCCAGAGGGCATCCATCTCCTCGAGAGACATCTCCTTGAGGGAGCGGCCGGCCGCCTTCGCACCGGCCTCGACCGCACGGAAGCGTCGGGAGAACTTCGCGGTCGTCATCTCAAGTGCGCTTTCGGAATCGACCCCGAGGTGACGCGCCAGGTTGCAGACCGAGAAGATGACGTCTCCGAGCTCCTCCTTAACCCGCTCCAGTTCCGCCGGCTTCGCCCTCTTCCCCGGCAGGGCCTCCATCTCCTTCTTCAGCTCCGCGAGTTCCTCGTGAATCTTCGCGAGAGGGCCGTCGGCGTCCTTCCAGTCGAAGCCGACGCGTGCCGCCTTCTCCTGCGTGCGCTGCGCCTTCAGGAGCGCGGGCAGCGTCGGCGGCACGCCGTCAAGCGCCGAATGGCGCGATTCCTTGCGGTGCTCGAGTTGCTTGATCTGCTCCCAGTTCCGCAGCACGGTCGCCGAGTCCTTCGCAGTGACGTCGCCGAAGACGTGGGGATGGCGGTGCACCAGCTTGTCCGCAATGGCATTGGCGACATCGTCAAAGGTGAAGCGCCCTTCCTGCTCTGCCATCACCGCCTGGAACATCACCTGCAGCAGCACGTCGCCGAGCTCCTCGATGTGGTGGGCGGTGTCCTCGGGATGATCCATCGCCGAGAGAAGCTCATACGTCTCCTCGAGCACGCAGGGCTTCAGGCTCGACAGGGTCTGTTCGCGATCCCAGGGGCAGCCCGTCTGCGGATCACGCAGACGCACCATGATCCGGTGCAGCCGTTCGATTCCGGAAAGACTCATCGATCGCCTCACAACTCAGACCCGAAGGACCTCAAGCACCTGCCGCGCCGTCGGCGCGGAGAGCTCGGTGACGACCTGATCGGCGCCGCCGAAGTCCTGGTAGGCGACGTGCTCGCGGGCGACCGCGATGGAACCCATGCCCGCGACGAGCGCCGACTTCACGCCATGGCCGGAGCCGGTCACGGCGATCGTCGAGGGGCGACTCAGGCCGTTCGCCACGCATGCGCGCCGCCAGGAGTCCCAGTTCACCCCCCCGTAGCACGGGGAGGCCTCCTGGTGCAGCACGACGCTCTCCCCGAGCATCGGCTCGAACGCCGGCTTCACCGCCTCGATGTTCGCCCGCGTTGCGAGGACAACCCGGACGCCCCGATCCGACAGCGCCTTGACGAAGTTCCTGAACGCGACGGTGATTGACTCGGGAACCTGCCGGACGAGAGCGGCGGCAAACGCGGCGGCAAGCTCGCGCGCTGCTTTCTGGGGCGTTTTCTTGGTCTTGACGAGCGCGAAATAGGCCGTGAGCCCGTCAAGATAGTCACGCCCGGCCAGGTATTTCGCCTCTGTCACCCGGTCCAGCCCAATGTCGTCCAGTCGCTTCAGGAACTGCTGCGCAGTCTCGAAAAGGAGCCTGGACCCATCCATCGCGGCAAAGTCGAAGTCGATGATGACTCCCTTGCCGGGCGTCTCAGCGTCATGCGGTTTCATTGCACGGGCTTTTCCTTGCGCGGATGCGCCAGTCCGCTCGGACGCATCTTACGCGGGTAGGGCTGGCCGATTTCCGCCAGCATCTTGCGGAATGAGCCCTTCCGCACGTTGAAGGGCTTGCCGCCCCGGATGCGGGAGAAATCACAGGCCTGGATCTTCGCCGCGGCGTTCTCGTCGGGACCGACCACGCCGGAGACCCCCTCGAGCGCACAGGCGACGGCCTTGCGGGCGCACTTCTCGATCAGCCGCAGGTCCTTCTTGTTCGGCGCCGCCGAGCGCGCGAAATAGCCCGACTTGAACACCTGCACCTTCTCAGCCTGCAGCAGCTCACCAAGGCGGCGGCCGACGAACTGGCCAACGTTGACCTTGTCGAGCCGCGGGTGCCCGAAGGCGTCAAGCGGCACGTCTTCGCCGCGCTTGCGCATCTCCTTGATGATGCCGGCGACACCGGCTCCCTCGGAGACGAAGACGTTCACGGCGTCCCACTTGTCCATGATCGGCAGCAGTCGCTTGGCCTCGGCCTCGAAATTGATCTTCGACTCCGGCACGTAGATGGCGTGGACGTCCTGGCGCTCCATCGTGAGATTGAACTCGGGCAGGAACTCCACCTTGCGCTTGAGCATCTTGCGGTAGTACTGCGCCGTCTTGTAGGTGAGCCAGCCGCAGTTGCGCCCCATGACCTCGTGAATCGTGAGCGCGCGCGGGTTCGCGCTGTTCTCCTTCACGACGTTCAGGAAGAACTTCGCGCCCTCCTCCGCCGCCGTCCATGCGCCAAGCGACTGCTTGATCGGGTAGACGTCGTTGTCAATCGTCTTCGGGAGCCCGACGACGATGAGGGGGTAGTTGTTCTTCGCGAGATAGGCCGCGAGGTCCGCCGCCGTCGTGTTGGTGTCATCGCCGCCGATCGTGTGCAGCACATCGACACCGTCCTTCACGAGCTGATCCGCCGCGACCTTCAGGGGATCCTCGCCCTCACGCACGAGTCCGCGGCGCACGCAGTCCTTGACATTGGTGAGCTTGACTCGACTGTTGCCAATGGGCGATCCGCCATGCTGGGTGAGGACGAGCGCATTCTTGCGCACCTTGTCCGTCACGGGAATTGAAACCCCCTTGAGAAGCCCCATGTAGCCGTTGATGTAGCCGATCATCTCGGTCTTGGGCGACTTCTTCGTGTACTCATCGATCAGAAAGCCAATCGATGAACTCAGACACGGAGCGAGCCCGCCTGCCGTGAGAAACGCTACCTTCTTTATTTCCTTTGCCATTTTCGCTTGTCCCTTTCTTTTTGTTGTGAAAACCGCGACTTTCAGTCATTAAATCACAACGATTTGATCACGTTAACCATCTCAATTGCCGACTGCATCGCCGAAAAACCCTTGTTGCCCTGCTTTGTGCCGCAACGCTCCACGGCCTGCTCGAGGTTCTCCGCAGAGACGACACCATCAAGAATCGGAACACCGGTCTCCAACGAAATCTCGCTGAATGCGCGCGATGTCGTCGCATTGATGAGTTCCGCATGCGCTGTTGCACCCTGAACAACGGCCCCTAATGCCACGACCGCATCGACCTTCTTCGTTGCCGCGAGCCGCTTAGCCACAAGAGGCAGCTCGTAGGCCCCAGGCACCCGCACCAGAACGAGGTTCTTCTCAGCGCCACCATGCCGCAGGAAAGCATCCACCGCCCCTTTAACGAGCTGTTCGGTCAGGAAGCTGTTGAAGCGGCTGACAATGACGCCAATCTTCATTTCTCCCGCATCAAGCGTGCCATTTATTTCCTTCATATTCTTAACCTTTCCTTCCTTCTTTTCGGAAATGAGCGCGTATTATATCATTTTCTCCCAGATTTGTCTATGGCGGTGCAGATCATGCCCAAGGAGCGACATTCGCCGGGCTCCAGGTAAAAACCGTCCGCTCTTGGAATGATTGCCGGTTCCACGCAGATGTACTTCTTCCAGTCGTCGGGAGCGAATCCATCAAACGCCACACCCGGTCCCACATTCCAGACGATGAGCCGCGTGTTACCGAACATCCGCAACGACAACTTGCGCCCCGTACCGCGATCCAGCACAAGATACGTTCCCTCGCCCATCTGATGAACCGTATCCTGCCTGCCGGAGCAGACGAACTCGCCGATCGGCGTCACAAGTGTCACGTTCGAAATGTCCGAAACCGCGAAATACGGATGCAATCCGGTCGTCACCACGAAGTGCGTCTGACCGAGGTTGCGCATCTCCAGCCGCAAGGAGAGGGAGTCGTTCAGAACGACCTCGTAATCCAGTCGATAGTTCCCCTTCTCCTCGAGTCGCAGGTGCGCTCGGGACTCCTCGGGGCGATTCTCGCTGCTGACGAGCGTCCACTCCTTCACGCGTGCGAACCCATGCTGGATCGAGCCCGGATCCCCCTGCTTGTTGAACCACGGCCAGCAGATGGGCACGCCGCCATTGTACCAGCTCTCGTCCAACTTGCGCGCATGCGTCTGGCGGAAGAACACGTCACTCCCGCCCGTCGGCACATACGACGTCACCAGTGCACCCACCGAATCGATGCGCACCGTCCCGTGGCTGTTGGAAAGGACGATCTCCCTGCCCTCTCCCGTTATCGCGATGAGCGCCCCCACCGTCAGGCAGGCGATACCCGTTGTCTTCATGTTCATTTTTGTGCTCCTTTGTGGTTTGAAGGATTTGAAAGGCTTGAAGGGTTTGAGGGGGAGGTGAACGCGAGCCAGTCGCCCGTTCGGGGGTGGCGAAAACGGAGGCGGAGGGAGTGGAGATGGAGCCGATCGGCCCTTTTCCCGCCATATTTCACATCGCCGACGACCGGATGCCCCGCCTCGCTGAAATGGACGCGAATCTGGTTTTTCCGCCCCGATCTGAGCGTCACTTCCACAAGCGTCGTGCCGCGGTCGACTGACAGGCGACGCCAGTCCGTCCGGGACAATTTCACCGGTCTGGAACGGCCAGAGGGACGGACGGGAACCGGCACGGACCGCACACGGTAGCCATCGGGGTCTTCCTGGAGCCAGCTCTCGAACACACCTGATTTCTCGGCAAGCACCCCCTCCACGCGGGCCAGGTAGGTCTTCTCCGTGAGCTCGCTCCAGTTCGCGCGGAACCACTCTGCCGTCTCCTCGGTCTTGGCGAACATCATGACCCCGCTCGTCTCACGGTCAAGACGATGCACAAGCCAGACATGGCGGCGGCTCTTCAGCTGGCCCTTGCGCACGTAGTCATTGAGCCATTCCTCGGCAGTATTGGTCTCCTTCGCCCGCGTCCGCGTCGTCAGCATCCCGGCAGGCTTGTCGATGACAATCACCTCGCTGTCCTCGTGGAGAATCGGAAATGGCAGTCGTGTTCTCATGAAATTGGGCCAAATTATACCATGAGCAGTAAGTCGGGGTCAAGCCAGACAGGTCATCAGACAAGCTCGGCGAGAATCGTGTCGCAGACCTCGGTGCCGCGCTCGGTGAGGCGATAGACCGTGGATGACCGGGACAGGAGCCCCTGGGCGCAGAAGGCGTCGAGGGGCTCCGCCCACTCGGGAAACGCGGCGATGTCGAGCCCATCGCACGTACGCAGGCGAAAGAGAGCGCGCTCCTTGCGGTCGACTGCGGCGTCAACACGGACCGACCTGGCCTGACCGTTCTCCCAGGACGTGCGGACGAGGCCGACGCGACCGGCAGCCCCCTCGCCGAGACCAAGATAGTCCTCCCCTCGCCAGACGGCGAGATTGTGGCGACATTCATACCCGGGCACGGCATAGCTGGAGATCTCGTAGCGGTGTAGCCCCAGCGCACCGAGAAAACGTGACACGACGGCGATGCGATTGAGCGCCTCGTCATCACTCGGCAGGCGGGGGTGCTCCGCCGCCGACCTCAGCCGATGGGCGAGAATCGAGTGCTCCTCGAGGATGAGCGAATAGACCGAGCAATGCCTAAGGCCCCACTTGGCGAGACGCCCGTGGCGTGGCGAGAGCGCAACCGTCTCACCGGGGTAGCCGACGATCAGATCAATCCCGGCGTTGTCAAAGCGTTCCCGGACAAGCGCGAACGCGCGCTCGGCTTCCGCAAAGGAGTAGCCACGTCCCATATCCGCGAGAATGGCATCGTCAAGCGACTGAACGCCCATGGAGATGCGGTTGACGCCTCCGGCATGCAACGTGTTGAGAAGCGGGACCGTGACATCAAGCGGGTGGAGCTCGACGGTGACCTCGCAGTCCTTGGCGAGTCGTGGCGCAAGCGCATCAAGAACCGGAAGCAGGTCGCAGAGCGCAGGCGACCCGCCGCCGAAATAGACGGTGGAGAAGCCGACGTCGGCAGCCGCCTGCGATTGGCAGCTGCCGATGGCGGTCACGAGTCGCGCGACGTAGGCCTCGCGCTCAGCCGACGAGGCGCCCGCACGCGAGTGCAACGCACAGTAGCTGCACTTCCTGCGGCAGAAAGGAAAATGGACGTAAAGGTTAGCGGGCAAGGAATGCCTTCAACTTGGCGACGCGATCCACGCGCTCCCACGGGAATGTCGCCCGTCCGAAGTGCCCGTAGGCCGCCGTGTCCTCATAGCTCCAGCCGCGCGGACGGAGAAGCCCCAGGTCGGCGATGAGCGAATAGGGACGGAAGTCGAACACCTTGCCGCTGGCCAGCATCTCCTCCAGACGCTCGTTCGTGACGCCATCCCTGGCGGTGCCGAAGGTCTTCACGCAGAAGCTCACGGGACGGTCCACGCCGATCGCATAGGCGACCTGGATCTGGCACCGGTCAGCCAGCCTGGCGGCGACGATGTTCTTCGCCGCGTAGCGCGCGTAGTAGGCCGCGCTGCGGTCGACCTTCGAGGGATCCTTGCCGCTGAAGGCGCCGCCGCCATGGGCGGCCATGCCGCCATAGGTGTCGACGATGATCTTGCGCCCGGTGAGACCCGAGTCTCCGCAGGGGCCGCCCACGACGAACTTGCCGGTCGGGTTGATGAGGAATTTCGTCTCGCGGCCGAGAAGGCCAGTCTTCTCAAGGTAATTGCGCGCAAGACGCTCAATGGTCTCGTAGCAGTTCCTCTTCGCCCCGGCCTCGGTTGTCTGATGGGAGATGACGACCGTCTGGAGACTGGTCGGCCGCCCGTCCTCGTAGACGACGGAAAGCTGGCACTTCGCGTCCGGACGCAGCCACTGCAGCTCGCCACGTCGGCGAAGGCGCGCGAACATCTTGAGAAGCTCATGTGCGTAGACGATCGCAGCCGGCATGTAGTTCGTGGTCTCGTTCGTCGCGTAGCCGAACATCATGCCCTGGTCACCCGCGCCCTGCTTGGCGCGGCTCTTGCGGTTCACCCCCTGGGCGATGTCGGGCGACTGCCCGTGAATGTGGGAGACGTACTCGAACGTGTTCCAACAGAAATGCTCCTCCGGACGGTCATAGCCGATTCGCTTGACGACCCGTCGGGCGATTGACTTCGCATTGACGCGTTCTAGGTTGCGGCAGGCGATCTCGCCCATGTTGACGACCACATCTGGACCGACCATGGTCTCGCACGCGACATGCGCATGCTCGTCAGCCTTGAGGCAGGCGTCGAGGATGGCGTCGGATATCTGGTCTGCCACCTTGTCGGGATGCCCTTCCGAGACGGACTCCGACGTAAAGACGTGGCAATGCGTTCTGTTCATCTTTCATTCCCTGTAGACTTGATTCCGCCCGTCACACGCTTGGCACCGCGCCAAGACGTCACAGACTGAAATGACAGTCGCATATTATACCAAAATCAGCAGTGTCGTGGACGCGCTTCCCGAAGCTTGTGCCACCCCCGGGCGTGGACGCTGGTCGAGGTAAGGGTCTCGCCCTCCACCCCGTAGCAGTCGCGCGGCGTCACGGAGACCAGCACGGCCTTGTCGACCGGCAGCTCCTCCGCGGCGAAAAGCGCTTCGCCGGAAATGCAGGCGAGCCGCTCCGGCAGGAAGAATCCTGGCGCAAGCACGACCGATTTCACGACCTCCCGCCCATCGCACAGTACACGGACGATGTAGTCGAACACCCGTACACCGTGTACCGACCGCGCCGCGGGGAAAGTCACCCGAACAACCGACTTCCCCTTCAGCTTCGGCCCGATGTTCTTCGGCGACTCGGCGCAGCGCTCGACCGTGATGGCCGCTCCGTCCCCGAACTGGGGCCCGAATTTCGCCTCGCGGCGACGGCGCACGGCCTCCGCATAGTCGAATGGTCCGCCTGTCGCGGCCGGCAGCGGCACGACCCGGTCATCGCCGACCGGCTCGTCCGTCTGCACGCACCAGCGGTGGATGACCAGATGGTCGGCGAAGACGTCAAACGCGAGACAGCAGCGTCCCGCGTTTTCGAGAGGCACGAGAGAGGCCATGCGCTGATGCTTGTAGTCCCCGAAGAACGGCGCGAGCGCGTTGTCCCGGTCGTAGTAGACGAGCCCCGCACCCCAGGTGCAGCCGCAGTTGATGGACGTGAACGCGCCCTGCCAGACGCTGCGGTCGTCGACGACGGAGTTGTGGGTGTGGCCCGAAAGCGCCACGGCGTTCGGGAACCTCGACAGCGTCCGCGTCGTTTCGCCCCGCATGTCATGGTCCCACATCCCGCGCTTCGAGTCACTGAAGCACGTGCCCGACGGATGCGCGTGCTGGACAAAGAAGAACGGCTTGTTCTGGTCAAGCTCGGCCCCGTGTTCGTTGAAATACTTCTCGACCGGCGGATGCAGCGCCATGTACTGCGCGCAGATGAACGAAACGCCCTTCACGTCATGACGCGAGACGAGCTGCCAGTCCTCGTCGAAGAGCCGCCGCCACGTCTGAGCCAGGTTGTCTGGATGGTCGAAGCGCCACTTGCGCTGATCCTCCTCGCTGACGCGCTTCCAGAGCGACGGCCACTGTCCGATGTCGTGGTTGCCGGTCACGGCGATGCGCGCGACGGGGCGCCCGTCCGCCGCACGGCACTTCGGGAACACGCGGTTCCACGTGTCGGCGAACTGCTCCAGCTGCGGGATGAGGCCGAGATCGGCGAGGTCGCCGGGGAACACCACCGCGTCGACCAGCATCCGGTCAAACCAGCGAAGCGCCTTCTCAAGGTAGACGTCGTTGTCCTCCGACCCGCGCACCCACGGGAAGAGCGGATGTCGCCGACGCATGTGGACGTCGCTCGCCGCGCCGAAACGGAGGAGCGGCGCGCCGGCGTGAGCCCACGCGGGGACAAGCCGATAGGCGACGGACGCCGCAATCGCCCCGCGCAGGAAATCACGCCGTCTCATCGGAAGATCAGCAGCGCCCCGACGGCGTCAAGCCAGCACTGGTAGCATCCGAGATCGACCTTGCCGTCACGTAGACGCGCATAGCCTTCACCGCGGATGTCGGTCGCGTCCGCCATCCAGTCCGAAACCGCCCCGCGTCCGCGCAGCGGAGAGGCGCGCTTGAGCGCATATGGATTCTCCGGATCGGCGTCGGGGCCTGCGAACTTCGGGTCTGAAGGGAAATCGTCCTTGCCCCACTGCCAGACATTCGCGATCGCCCAGTCGGGCTTGTTCAAGTCGGTAAAGGCGCCCCCGTGCCATCCATACACGACATTGGACATCTTGATGCATGCTGGGACCAGCGAACCACTGTCCCCCCAGCCCCACAGATCGAACTCCGAGCCGGATTCGTTCTTGTTTCCGAAGAAGACGCAATTCTCGACGTAGAGCGGATAATCCGGTTTGGAGAAGTAGGCGAAGGTCTTGCCGCAGACGTTGGACACGAACGTGCAGTTCACGAGGTAGCCAGGACGCGTGGATGATGAAATCCCGCAGATGATCGAATGCCCGTAGGCATTGAGATTGAGGTTGTAAAAGAGACAGTTGGTGCAGACCGGGATGCCGTTGAGCGCATGAGTGGGGGTAAAGGTGTCACTGTTGTAGGGGTTGCCCTGCAGCGTGACGGCATTGCCGATATCATGGATGCGGCAGTTCAGGTATTTGCCCCCTTGATCCGTCGAGCCGGAAATTTCGCAACCAACATACCGATTCGCATAGCCGTTTTTCCCGTCGGAGGCTCCGTTGTTACGGTTAATCACGCAGTTTGTGGCAACGCACTGATAGCAGCCGCCACCATAGCCAAGGGCGTAGTTGTCATGGACTTTCACATCCGTCAGCACCGAAGAGGCCACTCCGCCGCCGTGCCGTCCCTCGTTGCCAAAAACCTCTCCGCCGATGATGGTGTACTGATAGGCGCCGCCGCCATAAGTGTTCGCAGACTCCGCCTTGTTGCTGCAGATGATGCAGTCATACGCGAACTTCGTTGACGCACCCCAGCTGTACAGTCCGCCACCGCTCGAAACGGCGACATTTTCGGAGATGATAGAGTTGGTGATTGTGGTGACCGCGCAGACGCCGCCGCCGGCTCCATTGGCCGTGTTGCCGATTATCCGAGAGTCGATGATCTTGCCGTAGCTGTCACCGTAGACGCCGCCTCCATTCCCGGACGAGACATTGCCGCTCACCAGCGAATTCAGAATTTCATTTGGCTTAAAGACACCGCCGCCCATTACCGAGCTGTTGTTGAGAATGCGGCAGTTGCGAATATAGGAGTAGTTGCTCACGCCGCCGCCGTCGACATCGGACTTGCAACCGATGACGGTGACATTGGTAAGCGTATGAAAGTAGCCGTAGACTCCTCCACCTCTGCCGGAACTGGTCACGTCGGCAACCGTCTTCGCATAGCCGTTGGTGATGGTCAGGTTCTCGATTTTTGAGACATTGTATGCTCCGTTGCTGCGGATGACGCGAAGCGTCCCGTCGCCGATCAGCCTGACTTCATCCGGCGTTTCGCCCAGACCGACAAGGTTCACCTTGTCCAGCAGCAGATGGCTGCCGCCGAAGCTCGACGATTCCTCCATCTGCACGCCGGTGAGATCGTAGTCACCTTTCGCGAGCTGGATCGTGTCCGATGCCGTAGCGTGTGCATAGATGGCGGCGACGAGGTCGGTGACGTTGCTCACGACCACCGTCTCGGCCAAGCCGGTCAGCGCCGTGAGACCGACTGCGACAATAGCTATCATGTGTTTCATGGTTGTTTCCTTTCGTTTGGCTTCAAATCACTTTTTATCCGGTACCAGCGTGTCTCGCCGGCGGTGAGGTCGAGGCGAAGAACCTCGCTTGTATTACGGTCGGCGACATCGGTTTTGAGGTTGACCGCGCTGGCGCGGAACGGCAGTCTGAGGTTGTATGTTCCGGGGCGCAGACAGTGGACTGACAGGAACTCGCCGTTCATGTCCACTTCCAGACCCGGACGGTCGACCGGAACATATGCACCGGCACAGACGGCAAGATGGTGGAAATAGTCCGGCGTCAGTCCACCATACGCCGCCACGTAGACCTTTGTGCAGCCGCCGTCGGATTTCTCGGCGACCGCAACTGTGCCGTCCTGCTCGAAGCGCGCCGTCACGCGCTGGTCGGCCGCCTCTTTCACGAACAGCCGCGGCGGCGAGCGGTACTGCCAGGGCCAGCCCGAAGTGACACCGAGTATCTCTGTAATCTTGCCGACGGGCATGAGCGACGCCATGTTCCAGCCGACGCCCGGCTCCGCGAGCGTCTCATGCTGAGAGGGGAACGGCTTGCTATCCAGCACGAAGCCGGTTGCGTCCACGCCGCGCACGACACCGGCGCCCGCGAGGAAAACGAGCGTGCGATCGGATCCGGCAAGCGACCGCACGAGCGCGGCGCGCTTCTCGTCAATATCGTAAAGCCCCCAGAACACGATGAGCTTGTAGCGCGTTGCCAGGGCGGGATCGGCCAGCCAGTCCGAGAGCAACCAGTCGTCGTGCGGCACGCCTGCACCCGCGAGCACCTGAACCTGCTCGCCGTTCTGGACGGCTTCGTCGGGATTGAAATAGTGGCGAATGAGGTTGCGCGTGAGCAGCCCATCCTCGTCAGTGACAAACGCGACGTCAGGACGCCACGACGACGGCACGGACGAAAGGAGCGCGCGGCCGTCGCGGAGCGTACCGGCGATGTCGGCGGCGATTCCGTCCGGCTCGAACCAGCCGCCGGCCATGTCAAGGTACCACCAGCCCATGTCCGCCGCGTACATCTGACCCGCGAGCTTGCGGTTGATGGTGCACCACATCGCGTCGTCTTCGGCCCGCCCGTACTGGATGGCGGCGAGCTCCCCTTCCCAGCTCGTATAGGCCGCATAGGTCCGCAGGTCGAATTCGTTCAGAAAGAGCTTGCCGTGGCGATGGAACGACTCGAACGGCACGCGCGTCGCGGACGGAAAGCCGGGCAGACGGCGCCCGTAGTTGGGCTGCGCGCAGAGAACGTCGATCGCGTCGGATTCGACGAACGGCTCGATGTCGTAGGCGGCGTTGTAGGAGCCGCCGAACGGGCTCATGCAGTAGCGAACCGCGACAATATCCTTGCCGAAGCACTTCTTCACGTGTTGGGCGATGTCCTCCTGCATATGGAAGGGATTGCGCTTGAGGAACGTCTGGTAGTCGATAATCGGCCGGTCGGCGTCCGCGCTGAAGTAGAGGTGCTGGCCGTGGGCGTCCTTGAGAACCGGCGGCGTCGCGGTGTCGTAGGTGACGGATGCATCGCGCCAGGCGGCACGCAGTTCGGCGAGCGTCGGATACTTCGCGCGCAACCACCGACGGAAGCCGGCGATGGCTGGCTTCGAATAGTCTGGGTGGACAGTCGAGAACTGCCCGTCGTGATAGCCGGCAAGATGCACCCCGACAATCCGTTTGGAAAGTCCCGTGCGCTTCAGTTCCACGACCAGCGAAGTCAAGTTGGTCTTGACCGCCTCGCGCCAGACGATGGAATGATTGGAGATCCAGTACCAATGCCGAGCGAGATTAATCATCTTCGGCAGCGAAAAGGCCGAATGGCAATGGTGGCCGAAGACGCGGCGCCCCTCGTCATTGACCCAGACCTCGTCCGGATGCTCGTCCGCAAACTGAGGATATGCCGAG
This sequence comes from uncultured bacterium, assembly GCA_902773015.1. Taxonomy (GTDB): domain Bacteria; phylum Verrucomicrobiota; class Kiritimatiellia; order RFP12; family UBA1067; genus UBA1067. Next base: position 1,144 of record CACYCW010000021.1, on the reverse strand, counting down.
AGATCGACACTCAGTAGGAACTTTGCATGCGGCGCGCGCTTCATCGCCTTGCGGATCTCCCGCACGGCGCCGACCGCGTCGAATCCGTTCGTGGACCAGAAGCCAGAGTCCGGCTCCTTCGTGACGCCGAACCGGATGTGCGTCGACTGGAGGTCCACGCCGGCGGACGCCATCTTCGCACCGCCGAAGAAGCCCTTGAGTTCCTTGCCGGTCGACGCCTTGAAGAAGACCGGCAGCGTCACTTTTCCGTCCAGCACGAACCGTGCGCGTCCGGCCCGGCGTTCGACCCTGGCGGTATGATCGGGTTCCGACGCGAGCAACGCCTCGAATTCCGCATCGGACAGTTCCTTTCGATCCGCCGCGGCGGGCGGACGGCGATTGCGAACCTTCTCGGTCCATGCGCGGCTCGCTGCGGCGAAGTCCTCGACGATCCATCCGCCCCAGATGCTGGTCGAAGGCGCGCCGGCGACGACGATGGCCGCCGTGATGTTCGTTCCGACCTTCTCGTCGGCGACAAAACGCGCCATCTTGCGGCAGGGCATGCCCGGCGCGGTGTTGACGATGCGCGTCATGGTGGGGCCGCCGCGACCCTGGAAGTCGAGTCTCGAGAAGTAGGAGAGGTCTTCCTTCGCGCCGTAGAGTTGCAGGAAGCCAAGCGAGTATTCACAATCCGCATTCCGCGCCTCGCAGTCGACGAGCGCCTGGAGCTTCGTGCCGATCGGGACCGCGAACGGATCCCTCGCGCGGACCAGCGCGTAGCCGACGTCCGTCCGTTTGGTCACCTTCAGGGCCGGGCCCCGCGGTGTAGAGACGATGGACACCTCCCCGGTCGCGCCGTCGCGCCATTCGACCGCAAACGCGCCGAGGCCGACAGCAAGCGGCGCCCGCCACAGCTCCCGCACCGTCGCGCGCAGCCTGCGCGTCGGCTCGATGTTGCGCCAGCCGTCTTCGGCGGCGAGCGAGGGCGCAAGTACCGCCAGCGCACCAACGATTACCGCCCGCGCGGTCACCAGCTGCACCGGCCTAACCATTCCACTCGGCATTGTCTTGTGGCGATTATGGCATCTCAAGATGCTTGTTGTGCAGTGGAGTATATCAAATCGTCGGTCTGCAGTCAACGCCACATCGCAGCGCTCGACCTCGG
>CACYCW010000020.1 GCA_902773015.1 uncultured bacterium | reverse complement strand
GGCGGTCCGGGAGGCGCAGGTGGACGTTAGAATCGATGCAAGCTGGAAGCGTGTTCTCGGACCGGAGTTCGAGAAGCCGTACTTTGCCGACCTCGTCCGGTTCGTCCGTCACGCCTACGCGACGGGCAAGTGCTATCCGCCGGCGCGACTCATCTTCAACGCGTTCGACCGCACGCCGTTCGTCAGCGTGAAGGTCGTGATTCTCGGGCAGGATCCGTACCACGAGCCGGGACAGGCGCAGGGGCTCGCGTTCTACGTTCCGCCGTCGATCCAGACGCCGCCCTCGCTCCTCAATATCGCGAAGGAGCTGTCGACCGACCTGCCGGGTTCTGGCCCTTCCACTCTTCCCGACCTCCTGTCCTGGACCTCCCAGGGCGTCCTGCTCCTGAACGCGACGCTGACCGTCGCCGCGCACCGTGCGGGTTCTCATCAGGGCCGCGGCTGGGAGACGTTCACCGACGCGGTTATCCGTGCGCTGGCGGAGGGACGCGAGCACCTCGTCTTCATCCTCTGGGGGTCATACGCCCAGCGCAAGGGGGCGTTCATCGACAGGACGCGTCATTGCGTGATCGAGTCGGCGCATCCCTCGCCGCTCTCGGCCTACCGCGGGTTCTTCGGGTCGCACCCGTTCTCGCGCGCCAACGCCTACCTTGCCGCGCATGGACTCGAGCCGGTGCGGTGGCTTGAAGGGGCGGCGGGATGACCGCAGCGCAGGAGCGAAGCCTCTGGCTGATCACGCCCTATGCGGCGTGGATGGTGCTGATGATGCTGTTGCCGGCGACTGCAGGCGGCTATGCCGTGCGCACGGCGGTGACTGCGGCATTGCTCGTCGTCGCGCGTAGACGTCTTCCCCGGGCGGGCGGGTCGGTCGCACCCGCGTCGATCGCCCTCGGCGCCGCGGTCGGGATTGTCGTCTGCGCGATCTGGGTGCTGCCCGAGCAGTTCGGCTGGGAATGGTACCGACGGCTCTTCATTCTCGGCGAGGGCGGCACGCGCGCGGTGGCTGAGTCCAGCGCGACCATGATCGCCGCGCGGCTCGTTGGGAGTGCGTTCGTGATCGCTATCGCCGAGGAACTCTTCTTCCGGGAGTGGCTCATCGGTTTCGCCGGCTTCTGGTGGATGGTCGCGCTCTTCGCAATCGAGCATGACCGGTGGCTCGTCGGAGCAATCGTCGGCGTCATCTACGGGATTCTCTACCTGCGGCGCGGTCTTGCCGCCGCAATCGTCGCCCACGTCATCACCAATCTCGCACTCGGACTCTGGGTCCTGGCGACCGGACAATGGCAGTTCTGGTGATGGACGGTTGCCCTCTCAGAGCCTGTTGGCGATTGCACGGGCGGCGTGGGCGAGATCGGCTTCGGAGTGAAGGGCGTTGACGGCGACGCGGAGACGCGCGGCACCGCGGGCGACGGTTGGATAGCGAATCGCCGGTATCAACAGCCCCTGCTCTGCGAGCGCGGCAGAAGCCGCCACGGCTTTTCGCTCATCGCCGATGAGGATTGGCACGATGGCCGATTGCGTCGCGACGTCAATTCCCTGTTGCGCGAGCTCGCGCACGAGAAATGCCACATTCCGGCGAAGCCGTTCGATTCGGCCGGGGTCGGCGACGAGTCGGTCGAGTGCCATCCTCGCGCCGGCCATCGCCGCCGGATCTGGGGCGGTGTTGAAGATGTAGGACCGGGCCTTCTGTCGCAGGTAGTCGATGGCGAGTCCGCTGCCTGCCACGTAACCGCCTGCGCTCCCGAGCGCCTTGGACAGGGTGCCCATCATGAAATCTGGCTGGCCGCAGGCGAAATGCTCGGCCAGGCCATGACCGGTGCGCCCGATGACGCCGAGCGCATGGGCCTCGTCCACCATGGAGAACGCGCCGTGGCGGTGGCAGATCTCAAGGAAGCGCGGCAGGTCGAGGAGGTCGCCGTCCATCGAGAAGACTCCGTCCGAGACGACGAGCCGGCGCGGCGCGGGATGTTCGGACAGAAGGCGGTCGAGCGCGGCGAGGTCGAGGTGTGGATAGACGACGATTTCAGCTCCCGAGAGGCGGCACCCATCGATGATCGAGGCATGGTTCAGCTCGTCGGAGAGAATGACGTCCCCCTTGCCCACGAGGGCTGAGACGGTGCCGAGGTTCGCCAGGTACCCGGAGGAGAAGACGATGGTCGATTCCGCGCCCTTGAATTGCGCGAGCGCGAGCTCGAGGTCGAGATGCGGCGGCAGGGTGCCCGAGACGAGTCGTGATGCGCCGCTGCCAGAGCCGTATCGTCGGGCGGCCTCCTCCGCGGCTGCGGTGACTTCGGGATCGTGGGAAAGCCCGAGATAGTCGTTCGACGAGAAATCGATGGGAGGTGGAAGGGGGTTGGAATCCAGCGCAGAGGATGCGAGACGCGGCGAATCGCCTGTGCAAGGGGCTCGATAAAGCCCTTGGGCCTTGATCGCATCAAGGTCCATGGCCAGCGCTGCGAAACGATCGGTGGGCGGGAGCTGTGGGAGGTCGACGATGACGGGCTCGTGCTCAAGATAGGCGATGGCCCTCGCGACCTCGTCTTTCGGTCCGCGATAGAGAAAGATGCGCCCGCCAGCCGGGTCGCCGGGAGTCTTCAGCTGGGTGATCCGTCGATAGCCGAATTCCCTGGTTGCGACATAGCCGGTCACGTAGTTCGGATCGTCCGAGACGCAGATTTCGCCGAGGATGTTGGGTGCGGACAGCACCTTGGAGGCAAGGACGAGCGCTTCGGCGAAGTGGTTCTTGCGGTCGGCGGGAGAGGGGCGTGAGGCGTCCATGCAGGTCGCCCGCACGCCTCGCGCATGGTCGGGTTCAAGGCGTTCCAGGGTGTCGGCGTCCAGGAGCATCGCGCCGCGCATTCCGATGCAGTCAGGGAACATGGCGCGAATGGCCTTTGCATTGTCGAACCCCGCGGAGGAGAGGACGCGCTCGATCTCGTTCCAGCCGTTCTCGGGCGAGCTGACCTCGCAGGTGGAGACGGGGAGCGCGGGGATGTGCGTCACGCGGGGGATCGCCTCGGCCTTGAGGTTGATCGAGTCGGGCGTCCCGCTTTCGTGCCCGAGAGCGCGTCGGGTAAGTGCGGCGAGCGTGTCGGCGATGTGTCCTGCAGGGACGATTCGTTCCGCGCCGGAGATGTGCCTGCCGCTTTCCGATGCGCGCATTTTCACTGAGAAGAGTCTGTTCATGTCGCGTTCAATTCGGGCGATAGTCTACCACACCTCCCCCGGCGTGTCAACGGTCGGCCAGATTGCCTTTTGAGCGGGCCGATTGGCGTTGACGCGGAGGATGTGATTTTGATATAATGCCCGCATCAAGGCAACACGAATAAACCGCAATGACCATGAGCTACAACGAGGCAAAGAGAAGGTACGCCAAGATTGGCGTGGACACAGAGAAGGCCATTCGCGACCTCGGCAGGATCGCAATCTCCCTCCACTGCTGGCAGGGCGATGACGTTACCGGGTTCGAGACGACTGGAGGCGCCTCTGGCGGCATCCAGACGACAGGCGACTACCCGGGCCGCGCCCGCAACTTCAAGGAGCTCACGGCCGACCTCGATTTCGCGCTCGGGCTCATCCCCGGCAGGCACCGCGTCAACGTTCACGCCTGCTACGGCATCCACGGCGACCGCGTGGCCGACCGCGACAAGCTGCAGCCGAAGCACTTCAAGCCCTGGGTCGACTGGGCGAAGAAGCGCGGCCTCGGCCTCGACTTCAACCCGACCTTCTTCTCCCACCCCAAGGCGGCGGACTCCCTCACGCTCTCCAACCCCGATCCGAAGATCCGCAAGTTCTGGATCGACCACGGCATCGCCTGCCTCAAGATCGCGGAGTATTTCGGCAAGGAGCTGAAGAAGCCCTGCTCGATCAACTTCTGGATGCCCGACGGCTACAAGGACGAGCCGAGCGACCGCCTCGGTCCGCGCCAGCGCATGGCGGAGTCGCTCGACCGCATCCTCAGCTACCGCTACGACCGCAAGACCTGCATTCCGCTTCTCGAGTCGAAGCTCTTCGGCATCGGGCTCGAGAGCTACACGGTGAACTCCCACGAGTTCGTGATGGGCTACGCGATGAAGCGCGGC
>CACYCW010000019.1 GCA_902773015.1 uncultured bacterium | reverse complement strand
TCGATCGACAAGATCAAGACGTTCTCGCGCATTTTCGTGGAGCGTCCGCGTTTCGCGATGGTCATTGCCATTGTGCTGACGATGGCGGGCGCGATGTCGATCTGGAAGCTGCCGGTGTCGCAGTATCCGCGCCTCACGCCGCCGTCGATCCAGGTGAACTACACCTATCCGGGCGCGAACGCGCGCGAGGTCTTGAACACCGTCGCGATGCCGATCGAGGACGAGGTGAACGGCGTCGACGACATGCTCTACATGGTGGGGTCCTGCGGCGACGACGGCAGCTACACGCTCAACGTCTCCTTCGAGGTCGAGTCGGACCGCGACATGGACATGGTGAAGGTGCAGAACCGCGTGTCCCAGGCGGAGGCGAAGCTGCCGACGGAGGTGAAGCAGCTCGGCGGGCGCATCCGCGCCCAGGCGGAGGACACGCTCTGCGCGATGTCGCTCCGCTCGCCGAAGGGCACGTTCTCGCGCCTGCAGCTCTCCGACTACGCCTACGGCATCATCCAGCCCGTTCTCCTGCGCATCCCCGGCGTCGGCGAATGCACGATCTACGGGCCGAAGCTGTCGATGCGCGTCTGGCTTGATCCGTCGCGCCTCGCCGCGCAGGGCATCAACTCGGAGGAGGTGATCGCGGCCGTCTCGAAGCAGAACATCCAGGCCTCGCTCGGCGCGGTCGGCGCCTCCCCGCTCGGCCTCCACGCGGCGAAGACCCTCTCGCTTCTCGCGAAGGGGCGCCTCATGTCGCCGAAGGAGTTCGACGAGATCATCATCCGCCGCGACGCGAACGGCGGCCTCGTGCGGCTCAAGGACGTCGCGCGCACCGAGGTCGGCGAGCAGAACTACATGTTCACCGGCCAGCTCGACGGCAAGTCGGCGATCACGATCGTTCTCCAGCAGAAGCCGGGCGCGAACGCGATTGAGGCGGTGAACGCCGTCTTCCGCGAGATGGACAAGCTCCAGGAGTCCTTCCCGGAGGACATGGTCTACACGGTGCCCTACGACGCGACGGAGTACGTGCGCGTCTGCATCGAGGAGATCGTCTTCACGCTGCTCATCACGTTCGGGCTCGTCGTGCTCGTCTGCTACCTCTTCCTGCAGGACTGGCGCGCGACGCTCATCCCGCTCATCACGATTCCGGTGTCGCTCTGCTCGACGTTCATCGTGATGGCGGCGCTCGGCTATTCGATCAACATCCTCACCTTGTTCGGCCTCGTCCTCGCGATCGGCGTCGTCGTCGACGACTGCATCGTGGTCGTCGAGCGCGTGCAGTTCCTCATCGAGACGCGCGGCCTCAACTCGAAGGAGGCGACGATCCAGGCGATGAAGGACGTGACGAGCGCGGTCATCGCCACGACGCTCGTCCTTCTCGGCATCTTCGTGCCGGTCGGCTTCATGACGGGCATCACGGGGCGCATCTACCAGCAGTTCTCGGTGACGCTCTCGGCGGCGGTGTGCTTCTCGACGGTGTGCGCGCTCACGCTCGCGCCGGCCCTGTGCTCGCTGCTGCTGCACGAGGCGCGGCCGTACAAGCACGGACCGCTCGCGTGGTTCAACTGGTCGGTCGAGCACTTCAAGGGCTTCTTCGTCCGCTGCGCGAAGTGGCTCGCGAGCCGCATCTTCCTCGCGTTCGCGCTCCTGGTGCTCACGATCCTCCTCACGGTGAACGCCTTCCTCACGACGAAGACGGCGTTTCTGCCCGACGAGGACCAGCGCGTCCTCTTCGTGTCGATGGAGATGCCGGAGGGCTCGACGCGCGACCGCAGCCGCGACGTCTCGCTGCGGGCCGTCGAGGCGCTCGGGAAGATTCCCGAGATCCACACGATCATGTCCATCACCGGCTGGGGCATGGTCGGCGGGCGCGGCGAGAACCAGACGACGATGATCGTCGACCTGGAGCCGTGGCACGCGCGCCGGCGCCGCGACCAGCACGTCCTGGCGCTTATCCCGAAGGTGCAGGCCGTGCTGAACCAGATTCCCGAGCCGCGCTGGACCGTCTTCGCGCCGCCGGCGATTCCGGGTGTCGGCCTGATGAACGGCATCTCCGTGCACCTTCAGGACAAGGGCACGGCCGACCCGTACCGCACCGACGAGGTGAAGGCGAAGGCGCTCGCGCGCCTGAACCAGAGTCCGAACATCCTCGTCGCGTTTGCGGGCTACAATGCCGAGACGCCGCACCTCCGCTTCCTCCTCGACCGCGCGAAGGCCGAGATGTTCAAGGTTCCGGTGGCGACCGTCTACGCGACCTTGCAGAACTACCTCGGTTCGCGCTACGTCAACGACGTGAACCTCGGCACGCAGGTGAACCGCGTCACCGTGCAGGCCGACTGGGAGGGCCGCTCCACCGCCGAGGCCGTCGAGCGGCTCTACGTGCGCGGCGAGACGGGCGCGATGGTGCCGATCGGCTCGCTGGGCACGATCGTCCGCGAGAAGGGGCCGCGCGTCATCTACACGCGCGACAAGTTCGTGACGGCCGGCCTCAACATCCTGCCGAAGCCCGGCGTCGCGACGGGGCAGGTGATGGACGAGGTGGAGGGGGTCCTCCACGAGGTGCTGCCGGAGGACTTCGGCTACGACTGGGCGGCGCTCTCCTTCCAGGAGAAGCGCAACGCGGGCACGGCCGCGCCGCTCATCGCGCTCGCGGTCCTCTTCGGCTACCTCTTCCTTGTCGCGCAGTACGAGAGCTGGACGATTCCGCT
>CACYCW010000018.1 GCA_902773015.1 uncultured bacterium | reverse complement strand
TCAGCGCCTTCTGCACGAAGCCCGGCAGCCAGTCGAACATCCAGGCGCGGGCCGACAGCCACGCCGCGTAGCAGCCCTGCAGCCAGCCGTCGGGATGCAGCATGGTCTTCCACGCGAACACCCTGACGACGAAGCTCGTCCAGAACGGAAGCATTATCGCCCCTGCCACGATGTGCCTTGCGCGCGACTTCATTCGCGCTATCGCGTACGCGCACGGCAACGCCAGCACCACGGACCAGACGGTGACCTCGAACGAAATCCTAAGTGTGTTCCAGACAATCGCCGGATAGTCGGGATCTACAAGCTCCCGCCACGTGTCCATGCTCCATTCGCCCACACCGCCGGACGCGTCGTGGCCATGGAACGTGAACGCAAGGACGATTACGGCGGGAACGGCGAAGAACAGCGCGAGCCATACGAAGCTCGGCATGGTCACAAGCCATTCCGTCCTGCGGGAGCGAAGCGGGGCGCTCACTGCACCTCCACCATGTAGCCGTCGTCTGGATGCCACCAGACGAAGACGCTGTCGTTCCAGGTTATCGTCTCCTGGTCGAGCAGGAAGCGCGAATGCGGCTTCATGGCCGCGATCTGCAGTCCGCCAGACTTGAGCCAGTACCTCGTGTAGGCGCCCTGATAGACGATGTCCTTCACGGTTGACGGGAACACGTTGATCGTGGCGCCCTTCTCCGGCGGCGGCGGAGACTTGGTCACGCGGATCTTTTCGGGGCGCACCGACAGATCGACCTTTTGCCCGACCTTGAGCGACTTGTCGTTGAATGCGCGTATCTGCGGGAATCCTTCGACCTCCAGCAGGCAGTAGTCTCCGTCAACCGCCGTTATCTCGGCGGAGAAGAAGTTGGTGTCGCCGATGAACGACGCGACGAAACGCGACGCCGGGGCCTCGTATATCTTGGCCGGCGCGTCAAGCTGCTCGACGCGCCCGCGGTTCAGCACCGCGATGCGGTCGGAGAGCGACATCGCCTCGCCCTGGTCGTGCGTGACGTACAGGAACGTGATGCCGACCTGGTCGTGTATGGTGTCCAGCTCTATCAGCATGTGCTGGCGGAGCTTCAGGTCGAGAGCCGCCAGCGGCTCGTCGAGAAGCAGGACCTGCGGGCGGTCAACAAGCGCCCTGGCTATCGCAACGCGCTGCTTCTGCCCGCCGGAGAGCTGGTTCGGGTACTTCCACGCCTGGTCCGAAAGCTGGATCATCTCGAGGATATCGCCGACTCGGTCCTCGATTTCCTTCTTCGGCCGCTTGGCCAGCCTGAGGGAGAACGCGATGTTGTCCCACACCGTCATAGTCGGGAACAGCGCGTAGTTCTGGAACACGGTGTGGACCCGCCGCCGGTCCGGCGGCAGGTCCGTTATGTCCTGCCCTTCAAGGTATATGCGCCCGGAGTCCGGACGCTCGAAGCCGCCGAGCATCCTGAGGAGCGTCGTCTTGCCGCAGCCCGACGGGCCGAGGAGCGAGAAGAACTCGCCCTTCTTGACGGTGAGCGTGATGTCGTTGACGGCCGTCAGCGCACCGAACCGCTTCGTCACATGGTCGAAGACCAGGAAGTCTGTGTTCATTGTCGCGAATTATACCATAAATTAGACCATGTGTGTTAGGCTAATTACTCGCAGTCAAATTGGGGCCTCCTATATGCCCCACCCTGCCTGAAGACGCTGCTGCTGGGGCACATCTCGCAGGAGTGCAACTCCCGGTCCTTGACCCGCCAGACGTTCACCAATGCGTTGGCGCGCATCGGGCGATCAGACATTTCCCTTTTTCTTCTAGACCAAGATGCCCCCTGCGACCTTTGCGAGTTCTGACGTCTGACAGCACCGCTTATGGCTACAGCACATCAGTTCGCCTGGAATATCTCCTTTGCCGATTCGGGCAAAAGCGCGCGGAGACGCTTCACCGCGTCCGCCGACATCGTCTGGTCCGTCATCGGGACGATCTTGGTGCCGATATCCTGCTGCCCGACGGAGCGGCCGTACTTGATGGCGTGGGAGAGCGGTCCGTTGCGGCCGACGGACATGAACGCCTTCACGCGCGGCGTGGCGGCG
>CACYCW010000017.1 GCA_902773015.1 uncultured bacterium | reverse complement strand
TCATAAACCATTCAGGACATAAACCATTCAGGAGAAAAAACCATGAAGTCGTTCTTGTTTGCCAATGTTCCACTCAGCGTGGTGCATTTCATTCTGTTTGCCATCTTCGGCGGGTGGCTTGGCTGGCCTGGTCACATCGTTGCGAGTGCCCTTGGCGCTTCCGGCGGCGGCATCCTCTGGTGGGCGGTCATGGTCGTGAACTCGCTCGTCTGGGGGGCTGTCCTGTCGCTCTTCATCTTTCCGTTCCTGCGCAAGGTCCTCAAGTAGTCATCCGCCGCCGTCTCTTAGCGTGAAGCATGGAGAGGAAGGAAGTGTTTTGACATGAAGAGGCAGAGAGCGCGACTCCAGATGAGTTCGGACAGGCGTGAGTTCCTGAATGGGACGGCATGGATGGGCGCGGTCGCCGTTGCGTCCGGTTGCATGAGTGCGCCGAAGCGCGCGGGCTCGGGAGAGGCGACGATGTTCGGCTTCGTCGCGCCGCGGTTGAAGCGGGTGCGCGTCGGCGTCGTCGGGCTCGGATCGCGCGGTTCGGGCGCGGTGCACCGGCTCGCGATGGTCCCCGGTGTCGAGGTCACGGCGCTGTGTGACATCAAGCCGAACGAGGTCGACGCGCAGTTCAAGTGGCTCGCCGACCATGGCTACCGCAAGCCGAGGACGTTCTCCGGCAGCGCCGAGGTCTACAAGGGACTCTGCGACTGGGACGGCGTCGATGTGGTCTACAACTGCACGAGCTGGGAGAGCCACGCGCCGATCGCGCTCTACGCGATGCGCGCCGACAAGCACGCCTTCATCGAGGTGCCTGCCGCGATGACGCTGGACGAGTGCTGGGAGCTCGTCGAGACGAGCGAACGCACGCGTCGCCACTGCATGCAGCTCGAGAACAGCTGCTACAGCGAGAAGACGATGGTCGAGCTGATGCTCGTCAGGGCCGGCGTGCTGGGGGAACTCACCCATGGCGATTGCGGCTACATCCACGACCTCACCGAGTTCAACCACAACCGCACCAACGGCGACACCTGGCGGCTGGATTGGGACCGGCTGCATTCCGGCGACCAGTACCCGACCCATGGGCTCGTGCCGATCATGCAGCTGATGAACGTCAATCGCGGCGACCGATTCGACTACCTCGTGTCCATGGGCTCGCCGCAGGCCTGCTACGAACGCTACGAGCGCGAGCATTATCCGGAGGGTCATCCCCGCCGTCGCCCCGTGCTCATGCCGGACGTGACTACGACGCTCATCAAGACGCTCTCCGGCAAGTCGATCACCGTCACCCACGACGTCTCTACGGCACGCCCCCATGCGGTGTTCAGTGCGATTATGGGAACCGGCGGCTACTACTCGACGATCTACAACCAGGTGTTCCTCTACGATCCCGAGCACAAGGGGACGCGTGGCCACAAGCCGTGGGACGAGAAGCGCATCGCTGAGCTTGACGCCAAGTACCGTCATCCGTTGTGGAAGGTGGTCGGTCCCATCGCCAAGAAGGTCGGCGGGCACGGTGGTCAGGACTTCATCATGGACCTGCGCGTCGCCTACTGCCTTCAGAACGGACTGCCGCTCGACATGGATGTCTACGATCTCGCGGCCAGCTGCGCCGTGCTGGAGCTGTCCGAGAGGTCGTGCCTCAACGGGTCCTCGCGCGAGGTCTTCCCGGACTTCACCCGCGGCGGCTGGCGCACGGCCAAGCCGCTCGGCATCGTGGAGATCGATCCGAAGCGCATGGGGCTGACCATCGACGGCGTGCAAAAGGATCGCGACCAGCTGTCGGTGTAGATTCGAGATGACGAAAGGAAGGGGTAAGGCAAAATGAGTCAGCTGGCATTGCTTGGCGGCAGGAAGACCTTGGAGAAGGCAGACGAGGCGCTCTTTCACTGGCCGATCGTGAACGACGCGATGATCGCGGTGCAGACGAAGGTGCTGACGGACGGCAACATGTCCGGCACCGACATCTCGCGGCGTTTCGAGGATGAGTTCGCGGCTTGGCAGGGGCGCAAGTACGCGCTCTCCCACAACAACGGCACCAACGCGCTGAATGCGGCCATGTACGGGATCGGCCTCGGGCCTGGCGACGAGATCATCTGCACTTCGGTCACCTACTGGGCGAGCTGCACGGGCGCGCTCGCGCTCGGCGCGGCGGTCGTGTTCTGCGACATCGATCCGGACACGCTGCAGATGGACCCGGCTTCCTTCGAGGCGCGCATCACGCCGCGCACGAAGGCCGTGATGGTGGTGCACTACATGGCGCACCCCGCACCGATGGACGAGATCATGGCGATCGCGAAGCGGCACGGGCTCAGGGTGATCGAGGACGTCTCGCATGCGCAGGGCGGCCATTACAAGGGCCGGATGCTCGGCACATTCGGCGACGTCGCGGCAATGTCGCTCATGAGCTGCAAGAGCTTCGCGATCGGCGAGGGCGGCATGCTCGTCACCGACGACGCCGAGATCTACCGTCGGGCTGTCCGCTTCGGCCACTACGACCGCATCGCCGACGTGTATTCTGACGAGGAGATGAAGGCGACGAAGAACGTGCCGTTCGGCGGGCTCAAGAACCGCATGCACCAGGTGTCCGCCGCGATCGGCCTCGAGCAGCTGAAGAAGCACGACGACGAGATCGCCGAGATCGACCGAGCGATGAAGTACTTCTGGAAGGGTGTCTCGGACGTCAAGGGCCTCACCGTGATCTATCCCAAGGACGATGGCAGCGACAAGGCGGGGTGGTACGCCTCGCGATTCCTCTATGACAGGGATGCGTTCGGCGGCGTCACGAACGTCACGTTCTGCGCGGCGCTCAACGCCGAGGTCGGCGGGGGCTTCTCGTTTGGCTGCAACATGCCGCTGCATCTCTCGAGCGTGTTCTTCGACGAGGACATCTACGGGCACGGCAAGCCGACGGCGCGCGCGTTCATGCCGGAGGACGTCGACCTGCGCGCCGAGTCGGGTTCACTGCCGAACGCCGACCGGGTGAATGGACGCGTGATGGGCGAGCCGTGGTTCAAGCACTGCGATCCAGCGCGCATCGACCCGTATATCGAGGCGGTGCACAAGGTGGCTGCACATGCGGAGGAGCTGCTGAGCGTCAATGACACCACGCCGATCATCGGCGGCATCGCGCTCTCGAAGCGCAAGGGCAAGGCGTCCGCCGACAACAAGGCTTAGGAAGGGTGGAGAAGTGACCAAGTACATCGACATACACGGGCACTGCGTGCAGGAGCACTACGTGCCGTACAAGGACGGGTGGCTGAAGGGCTGCCACCAGATCTCTAATCCCGATGAGATGATCGAGTTCTACGAGAGGCACGGCGTGGAGAAGGGCGTCATCCTGCCGCTGTGCAACGCGGAGAACACGATGCAGTCGCAGTCGAACGAGGAGGTGCTCAACATCGTGAAGATGCATCCCGGGCGCTTCATCCCGTTCTGCAACGTCGACCCGCGTAACATGATGAACAACATGACCTCGGACTTCGGCCGGACGCTCCGCTGGTATCGCGACAAGGGATGCAGGGGGCTCGGCGAGCTCTGCTGCAACCTGCGCTTCGGCGACGACCGGCTGCAGGCGCTGTTCAAGGCGGCCGAGGAGGTGGGTTTTCCGGTGACCTTCCACATGGCGCCGTTCCAGGGGAACAACTACGGACTCGTCGACTTGCAGGGGATGCCGGGCCTGGAGACCTGTCTGCAGCGATTTCCGAAGCTCAAGTTCTTCGGCCACTCGCAGGCGTTTTGGGCCGAGATCGGGGCGAAGCCGAAGACGAGCGAGCGCTTTGCCTACCCGCAGGGTCTCATCCGCGAGGAGGGCGCGGTTCCGCTGTTCATGCGCAAGTATCCGAACCTCTACGGGGATCTCTCGGCGGGGTCGGGCAGCAACGCGCTCATGCGCGATCGCGCCTACGCGGCGAAGTTCCTCACGGAATTCCAGGACCGGCTGATGTTCGGCATGGACATCTGCTCGCCGGAGGGCGAGCGGAAGAACCCCAACAAGCTGTCGGCGTTTCTCCGTGACCTGCTTGCGAAGGGCGAGATATCCGAGACCGTGTTCAACAAGGTCGCGCGTGGGAACGCCGTTCGTCTGCTGGGGCTGGAAGGCTGAATGGGGGGGTACATGGAAGCGAAAATGAACAGAAGGGATTTCATCAAGGTCTCGGCCGCTACCGCGGCGACGGCCGCCGCCGGTTACGCGCCAGGTGCCGCGTCGAAGGAGGAGATCGAGCGAACGATCGCCGAGACGAAGTTTATCGACATCCACGCGCATTGCACCGAGTTCGAGATGCCGCCGGTGTACATCAAGGACATGAAGCCGCTGTGCGAACCCGACGACCTGGTCGGTTACTACGACAGGATCGGCGTGGAGAAGGGCGTGATCCTGGCGCTGTGCAATCCGGAGAACTTCATCGGCGGGATGACCACAGAGCAGATCCTGCGCACGTGCGCCCGCGCCCCCGACCGGTTCATCCCGTCGGTGGGCATCGATCCGCGCGGGCTCGGCAACAACGCTTTCGGCGACTTCGAGTACGTATTCAAGTACTACCGGGACAAGGGCTGCAAGGTGTGCGGCGAGGTGTGCGCGAATCTGCACTTCCTCGATCCGATCATGCAGAACTACTTCAAGGGCTGCGAGGCGGCCGGACTGCCGCTCACCTTTCACATCGCGGCCGACCAGGACTGGCTGTACGGCATCATTGACGAGAAGGGGCTTCCCGAGCTGGAGATCTGCCTGCAGCGCTTCCCAAAGCTCAGGTTCTTCGGCCACTCGCAGTCGTTCTGGTGCGAAATCGGCAAGTACAGGACGTGGGAGGAGCGGACTGGATTCCCGAAGTATCCTGTCGAGGAAGGGCGCATTCCGCAGTTGATGCGCAAGTACCCGAATCTCTACGGGGACCTTTCCGCTGGCTCGGGCAACAACTCGCTCGCGCGCGATCCGGACTACGCCGGCAAGTTCCTCACGGAGTTCCAGGACCGTCTCATGTTCGGCATCGACATCTGTGCGCCGAAGGGCTTCATCTCACCGCTCGCGGATACGATGAAGATGCTGCTCCGGACGGGCCGCATCACGCCCAAGGTCTATCGCAAGGTCTGCCGCGAGAACCAGCTGCGCGAGCTCGGACTGTCGTAAGGGCGGGGTGCGATGGGAGACGAAGGAGAAAAGCGTGCGCAGGGCGTGACCGGCGGGGTGCGTCTCATCGACATACACGCGCATTGCGTACGCGACGCCGAGGTGCGCATCAAGGGCTTCCGTGCCGTGCCGACGCCGGACGAGCTCTTGCGCATCTACGACCGGCTCGGCGTCGAGAAGGGCGTGATCCTGCCGCTCGCCACGGGCGAGAGCGTGGGCACCCAGTCGAACGAGGAGGTGCTCTACATCTGCCGCGCGCATCCGGACCGGTTCGTTCCGTTCTGCAACATCGATCCGCGCAACGACTACAACGGCACGCACCAGCCGATGCGCACCTATCTCGAGGAGTACATCGGCCGCGGATGCAAGGGGCTGGGTCTCCTTTGCGCGAATCTGCCGGTGAACGATCCGCAGGTGACCAACCTCGTCGCCGCCGCCGAGGCGCTCGACCTGCCGGTCATCGCGCGGTTCACCGCCTTCCGCGACCGCTCGTACGGTCTGGTGGACACCCGCGGACTCGCCGACCTCGACCTCCTCGCCGAACGCTTTCCGAGGCTCCGTCTGCTCTGCCACGGGCGGACGTTCTGGTGCGAGATATCGGCCTATTCGGGCCGTCAACCGCGCTTGTCGCTTCCGTCCGGGACCGTCAAGGGGGGGCGTCTCGCCGAACTGCTGCGGAAGCGCGGCAACATCATGTGCGACCTGTCGGCCGACTGCGGTGCGAACGCGATCATGCGCGACCGCGCGTACGGCGCGAGGTTCCTGACGGAATTTCGCAATCGCGTCCTCTTCGGGCTTGACGCGGACGCGGTTGCGGGCGAGCCGCCGCTCGCGGCCCACCTGCGGTCGTTGGTGGATGCGGGCGAACTCGGCGAAGACGTCTTCGCGGACGTGATGCGCGGCAACGCGGCGAGGCTTCTGGGGGGCAACGCATGAACCTGTCGAGACGCGATTTCATGAAGACGTCGGCCGGGGCCGCGGCGGCGGGACTGGTCTCAACGGCCGCGGCCAAGACGCCGGAAGAGGTGGTGCGTGAGGTCAAGTTCATCGACATCCACGCGCATGCCACCGAGGGATCGTTTCCGAACATCAGGGGCAGGCAGATCCTCTCCCGTCCGGAACAACTGCTCGCCCACTACGACCGTCTCGGCGTCGAGAAAGGCGTGCTGCTCGGCCTCGGCAACCCCGAGAACTTCATCGGCGGAATGTCCACCGAGTCGATCTTGCGCATCTGCAAGACGTATCCCGGGCGCTTCATTCCCGGCTGCAACATCGATCCGCGGGCCTGCGGAAACGACCCCTCCGTCAATTTCGGCGACTTCATCAAGCGCTACCGCGACCTCGGATGCCGTCTGCTCGGCGAGGTCGTCGCCAACTTCCCCGTGTCCGACCCTCGTCTGCAGAACCTGTTCCGCGGTTGCGAGGAGGCCGGCATTCCGCTGACGTTCCACATGTCCTCCCATCGGGGTTTCAGCTACGGGATCGTGGACGACCCCGGCATGCCTCAGCTGGAGCTGTCGCTCCAGCGGTTTCCGAAGCTGAAGATCTTCGGACATTCGCCTGCATTCTGGTCGGAGATCGGCACCTACGAGACGGTGGACGAGCGGAACGGCTATCCCAAGGGGCCGGTGAAGGAGGAGGGCGCCATACCCCGCCTGATGCGCAAGTACCCGAATCTCTACGGTGATCTTTCGGCCGGCTCGGGCTGTCGGGCGCTCTCGCGTGATCCCGCCTACGCGGCGAAGTTCCTCACCGAGTTTCAGGATCGAATCATGTTCGGACTCGACATCTGCTGCCCGACTGGCTATGTGTCGCCTCTGCCGGAGTTCCTGCGGAACCTGTTTCTCTCCGGCAGCATAAGCGAGGCTGTCTTCCGCAAGGTGGCGCGCGGGAACCAGATTCGCCTGCTCGGGCTTCCATCCTAGAGAACAGTAAAAAGGAGCGAGAAAATGGACAGAAGAACATTCATCAAGGCGAGCGGCGCGGCGGCTGTGGCCGGCGTCGTCGGCGTGCCGGCGATTGGCGGCGGGGCGTCGAAGCTGGCTCTGCTCGGCGGCACACCCGTCGTGGACGCCGCGATGCGCAAGGCGTCGAGAGCGACCTTCGCCTGGCCTATCGTGAACGAGGCCATGCGCAAGGCGAACGACCGGGTACTCTGCGAACGGAATATGTCCGGAACCGACATCGCCGACGAATTCGAGCGGAAGTTCGCGAAGTGGAACGGCACGAAATACGCGTCATCGGCGCCCAACGGCACGGCGGCGCTTGCCGCCGCGTTCTACGCGATCGGACTCAAGCCCGGCGACGAGCTGATCTGCCCGTCGATCACCTACTGGGCGAGCTGCATCAGCGCGCTCCACCTCGGTGCGAGCGTCATCTTCTGCGACATCAATGGCGATGACCTCACGGCCGACCCCGCGTCCATCGAGGCGCACATCACGCCGCGCACGAAGGCGATCGTCGTGGTGCACGTCTACGGGCAGCCGTGCGACATGGATCCGATCATGGCGATTGCGAAGCGGCACGGCCTCAAAGTGGTGGAGGATGTCTCCCACGCCCAGGGCGGGCTCTACAAGGGACGCAAGCTCGGCACGATCGGCGATGTCGGCGCGATGTCGCTCATGACCGGCAAGAGCTTTGCGATCGGCGAAGGCGGCATTCTGGTCACGGATGACCGCGAGATCTACCGCCGCGCTGTCCGCTGGGGACAGTACGAGCGCATCGGCCGGTGCTGGTCCAAGGATGAGTTCGCCGGCACGAACAGGATTCCTGTGGGCGGGGTCAAGAACCGCCTCAACCAGTGCAGCGCCGCGATTGGCATCGAGCAGCTCAAGAAGTACGATCCCGAGTGCGCCGAGATCGAGAGGGCGATGCTCTACTACTGGGACGGACTCAAGGACGTCGCGGGCCTTTCGATCATCTATCCGAAATATCCGAACTCCAACAAGGCCGGCTGGTACTACTCGAGGGCGATCTACGACGCATCGAAGATGAAGGGCGTGTCCGCGGCGACGTTCTGCGACGCGTTGCGCGCCGAGGTTGGCGGACATTACAGCATCGGCTGCAACTTCCCGCTGCACACGTCGAACCTTTTCGACAGCTTCGACGTGTTCGGCGACGGCCGCCCCCTGGCCCGCCGCAATCTGCCGGACGGCGTCTCGCCTGCAGCAATCACGGGGCGCCTCCCGGTGGCCGAATCGCTTGACGGCCGTGTCTTCGGCGACCCGGTATTCAAACACTTCGACAAGCCGCTGATCGACAAGTACGTCGAGGCGGTCCACAAGGTCGCGGCGAATCTCGACGCGCTCCGCGGTTGGAAGCAGACAAAGCCAGATGAGGATGCGCTCCCCGGCTGGCAGCGCAAGGGCTGAGGCCGTGAAAGCGGTCGCACTTCTTCTGCTGAGCGCTCTCGCCGCCCTCCCGGCGGCAGGGGTTGACTACTATGTCGACAATCAGGCAGGGGATGATTCGGCCGATGGTCTGGTCAAAGGCCGCGCCTTCCGCACGCTGGCGAAGGCGACGGCCCGTCTGCGTCCGGGCGATACGCTTCATGTCGCGCCAAGTGCGGTCTACCGCGAGTCACTTGTCCTGAGACAATCGGGCACGGCGAAGATGCCGATCACGGTGAAGGGCAACGGCGCGGTGATCTCCGGGCTGGAGCCGATACCGGACGAGAGCTGGATCGCGAAGGGCGTCGGGCTCTACCATTCGCCCAACAAGGCGTGCTGGGGGGCTCTCGTGCCGCGCGTCATCGACAGGGATGGTCGCGAGGTGACGGTCGCGAGCGGACGAGCCACGCGCAAAAGGCCAGAGGACCTGAAGGCGGGTGAGGCGGTGTGGAACGCCGAAGGCATCTGGTACCGTTCGCCGGACGGGACCTCTCCTGCGGGCCGGGGCCTTTCCGGATACTTCCGTGATAGCGGCGTGAAGATCGTCCGGCAAAGCCATATCGTCGTGGAGGGGATCGTCGCGGAGCGCTTCGCGAACGACGGCTTCAACATCCACGGCGATTGCCACGATCTCGTCTTCCGCGACATTGAGGGGAGATTCAATGGTGATGAGGGCTTTTCGGCGCACGAGACCGCTGAGACGAGCGTCTGCGGCGGCTGGTTTCACCACAACGGGGACGGGATCGCCGACGTCCACGCCTCCGAGACGCGGTACACGGATGTGACGGTCGAGGAGAACGAATCGTTCGGTGTCGGCTTCCATGGCGGCGTGCACTCGATGCGGGATTCGATCGTCCGGAACAACGGCGGGTACCAGATCGTCATCCGCAGGGACGGCGACCATTCGGCTGCGGCGGATTCGCCTCTCCATTCTCCGCGGACGCATTTCAGGCAAGTAAAGGTCGCAGGCGGGTCGCGGGCCTCGACCGGTTTCCTCGTCTGCGTGGACTCGCAGGTGTACATGGCCGATTGCGCCATCCGTGACGTCGATGTCGCGTTGCGACTGGATGGCGGGAAGACCTGCGTCGAGCGGACGATGGTCGATGGATGTCGCCGCGAGACGGTTCAGCGCGCGGAAGGGGCCGAGCTCATCGGCGAGTTCGCGCGTTGACGCAGGAGTGCAGAATTGATACAATGGTAGGCGAACCGATTTTCAAAGACAAGGAGAAGCAGGAAATGAAGACGATGCGAACCCCGTCAGGGAAGCAGCCATTTTCAACCAAGGCAACGGTTCTGGGTCTCGCCTTGCTTGCGGCCGGCGTCCTGTCGGCGGGTGATCTGTACGTGAATGTCGCCAACGCCGGGAAGTCTGGTCTGGACGGCTCGTCGCCGGAACTGGCCTTCGCCACGATCCAGGAGGGCGTGGACGCCGCTGCGGAGGGTGACACCGTCCACGTGGCCGCCGGCACCTACAGCGAGGGCGGCGCCAGAAATTTCGTGAACATCGGCACTGACCGGGATAGCTATGGCGCCGCGCGCGTCAACATCACGAATGCCATTACGCTCATTTCGGACGAAGGCGCGGCGAACACCGTCATCCTCGGCGCGTGGGACCCGTCGAGCACCGTCAACGTGGGTCTCGGCGACGCGGCGATACGTTGCGTGCGCGTGTCGGACGTTTCAGCGGTCGTGAAGGGCTTCACGCTGAGGAACGGTGCTTCGACCTATACGCTCACCGGAACGACAGTTGTCGACTACGACTGCAATCGCGGCGGCGGAGTGCTCGCGACGGCGTGCACAAGTTCGACGCTGGCCTATTCCACGAAGCCGCTTTTCGTCGATTGCGTGATCGAGAACTGTTCGGCAGGGCGTGGCGGCGGTGCGAGCGGAGGCAGCTTCGTGCGCTGCGTGTTTCGCAACAACTGGTGCAGCGAGGGCGCGAACGACCTTCGCGGCGCGAACGCCTATTTCTGCACGATGAGCGGTGCGAATTGCGCCAAGGCCAAGACTTCGTCGTACGCTTCTTCCGTGTTTCATGGCACCTGCGTGAACTGCACGTTCCTCGGCGTGGGCTACGTGGTGCAGGGCGGCCCGACGATGCGCAACTGCCTCAGCATCGGCACGGTGAAGGGCATCGTGTCCGGAACATTCACCGGCACGATGAAGAACTGTTCACTCGACATCGACATGACCGGCGATGAAAAGTACACCAATTGCATCTACGACCCCGATGCGCAACTGCTCGGCGGCGCCTGCGGCAACAACTTCAGTCTGGTTTCCCCGGTCCAGGCGGTGACGCGCGCCGGCAGCGAAGAGTTCCTCTCTCTCGTTCCGGCCGGCTACCGCGACCTCGACATCGACGGGAACGCGGTCTCGACCGGGGAGGGCATCGTCGCGGGTGCCGCCCAGCGCGTCTACGCCGTGGCGCCTGCGGGCGCGATGACGATAGAGAAGCCGAGCAACGGCACGATGTCCGTGGACGGGGCGGAGGTCGCGCGGAGCGGCTTGATCTACACCACCAACGCCTACGTGACGCTTTCGTTCAAGCCGGCGTCCGGATACGAATTCGTGTGTTGCAGTTTCATCCGTGGCGAACGGTTCTATCCTGATGCCAGCGGCAATGTGCAGTTCTCGATCCCGCAGTCGACCAATCAGACGCTCCGCGCCAAGTTCTCACAGCCGGTCTACGTCTCCGACGGACGCGGAGCCGACGGCACGGCGGATGGAAAGATCTCTCACCCCTACAAGACGATTCAGGCGGCGGTCGATGCGTCCGCGGACGCATCGCTCATCCTGGTGGAGCCGGGCGACTACAACATCGGTTCGTCAAACGCCTGTGACCTCGCGACGCGGGTCGTGATCGACAAGGAGATTTACCTCCGCTCGACGGGTGGCGCGGCGAACACGTTCATCTCCGGCGCGAGCGATTCCGCGTCCACCGACGGATCCGGTCTCGGTCCGAATGCGGTGCGCTGTCTCGCCTTCACCAAGCTAGTGGCCGGTTGCGTGCAGGGGTTCACCTTGCGGAACGGGCGCACGGCCGCGACCAGGTCCGGCAAGGAGGGCCGCGGTGGCGCGGTGACGACCACGTACGGATCCATCAGCCTCTTCAAGAATCAGCACATAGTCGACTGCGTGATCGACAACTGTTCCGGATTCGAAGGCGGCACGGCGATGTACGGTACGTTCAAGCGCTGCGTTTTCAGGAACTGCGTGAACACGAACGCCGGCGTGGATCCGCTGTACGGGTGTTGGCTCTTCGCGTGCCTGTTCGAGAACAATTCATCCGTCGGCAACTCCCGGGCGCTCGTCGGGAACATCACGCGTTCGCTCAACTGCACCTACGTGAGCAACGATTTCGCGTACGCCGTTTCCAAGATCGGCGACGAGTACGCCATTAACGCGGTGATCTACGGCACTTCCGGAAAGGACGTGAAGACCTCCGACGCGGCGCTCACCAATTCTCTCTACCTCACGGGAACCGGCCCGGCGGATTCCGGCGATGTGCAGGACTATCCGTACTTCGCCAACTACGCGGCCGGCGACTACCGGTTGACGGTCGATTCGCAGGGCGTCGGGCTTGGCGCGACGGACTACCTGATGGGCGGTGAGCTCAATTCACTCAATCCGACCACCTGGGCGTTCTGCGACCTTACGGGCATCAACGGCGTCCCGCTCATCTCGAAATCCGGCTCCATGGTGGCGGGTGCCTATGGCGGAATCGCCCCGGCGCCGGCGACAACTGTCTGGTACGTGGGCGGTGCCGGCGCGAGTGATTCGAATGACGGCAAGACGGCGGCGACTGCGTTCGCGACGATTCAGGCCGGCGTGGACGCCGCGACGGGACTCGAGGAAAACGGCGGCTATGCGGAGATCGTGCGCGTCGCGCCCGGGACGTATGCGACGGGATCGAGACTCTCCGGGAAACCGGACAAGGTGGATCCCACGCTATTGGCGCGGGTGGTGTGCGAAAAGAACATCAACATCGTGGCGACGTCTTCCGATCCGGCGGACACGGTGATCCAGGGCGCATCCGACACCACCGAATTCGCGGACGTGTACGGCAACGGAACGAATGCGGTGCGGTGCGTGTACATGACGGCCGGGCGGCTCGAGGGTTTCACGCTCCGGGGCGGACGCACCTGGCTGTACGTCTCCGGCGGCGCCTCCGTCAACGACCAGGCCGGCGGCATCTGGGGCGGCAACGAGAAGGGCGGCGTGACGGTGGCGAACTGCGTGATCGACGACTGTTCGGCTCCGCGCGGCGGCGGCGTCTACGGCGGAAGCTACATCAACTGCTGGTTCAAGGACTGCTCGTGCACGTCATCGGGCAGCGCGGTCCGCTACGCGAAGCTGCTTTACCAGTGCCTCGTCACCGGGTCGAAGGGTGAAATCATCCTGATGGGATGTCCGCAGATTGTCGGATGCTCCATCGTCAATACGAACTCGACCAGATCCGCAATCAACAACTGCCTGGACGTCCGCAACACCATCGTCACCTACGGTCGAATCGAGGCGCCCTATGACGATACGACGCTTGCAAGTTGCGCGTTGGGCGTCGACGTGACGTTCTTGGGCAGCAACGGGCATTCGGTCTATTCAAATGACTGCGTGGTCGGGGAACTCGAGTTCGATTCCTCGTTCCGTCCGATTGTCGGCTCCAGCGTGGCGGTGGATGCTGGCTCCTCGGCGCTCCTGCCGGAGGACTATCCTGCCGAGACCGATTTCGGTGGCGGACCGCGCATCATCAACGGCACAATTGACGTCGGCTGCTACGAGGCCGATTGGCGCAGGCGCTATGCGGCGGACATCGGGCGGCGCTTCGCCATTTCGGAGGTGTCCGTCGCGGCGGTTGAGGAGAATGGAAAGGTCCTGCTCAAGGATGGCACGCTGACGGGAACATGGACTTGGCCGGATTCGCTCGGCACGCTCGTGATGAACGTATCCGTTACTGGTTCCGGCACGCTGACCGTCATGCGCGAAGGTGTGGTGGTGGCGACGGTGCTGTCGGGCGACGGTTCGGTGGCGATCCCCGCCTCCTATTCCGGTTTCGCGGCCGATGAGTGGACATTCTCGTATGCGCCCGGTGTTGGCGACACCGGCGGTGCCCTGCTGGCGGCGGCGGGTTGGTCTCACGGTCTGATGCTGCTCATCCGTTGAGACTGGCGATGAGATTGTCCGTCCTTCGGTGCCTTGCGCCTTGCGCACTGGCGCTTGCCGCTCTCACGGCGACGGGTGAGACGCGGCTGGCTGTGACTGCGGATGGGCGGACCGACGTGACCGCGGCCATTCAGAAGACCATTGACGAGGTGTCGCTCCGCGGCGGCGGAAGGATTGTCGTCCCACCGGGCGAATACGTCGTCTGCGCGCTGCAACTCAAGAGCGGCGTCGACCTCCATCTCGAGAAGGGCGCGGCGATCCTTTCCGTCACGAATGCTGAGCCTTACGAGGCGGCGATGAAGGCACATCGCATGAACAGCGCGGTGTTCGCCCTCGGCGCCACGAACGTGTCGGTCACGGGCGAGGGCGTCATCGACGGGCGCGGCGCGTACTTCGACCGCGTTCTCTCGCCGCGCCCGCGACTGAGGCTCCGCCTGGGCTGGCGCACGCTCACATTCCAGGATTGCGGCAACGTGAAGGTGGAGGGCGTGACGCTGCTCGGCGGAACGACCTGGACCTGCTTTCTGCGCTGGTGCGACGGCGTGACGGTTCGCCGCATCCGCCTCTTCGCGCACGCCAACTACTGCAACGACGGCATCGACATCGCCTCGAGGAACGTGCTGATCGAGGACTGCGATGTGGACGCGGAGGACGACGCCATCGTGCTCAAGACGCTGAACCCCGACTTCGCCGTGGAGAACGTGGAGGTTCGGAACTGCCGCCTCGCATCCAATTCAAGCAACATCAAGTTCGGCACCGAGAGCTACGGCGCGTTCCGGAACGTGCGCATCCATCACTGCACGATAGGCTGCCGCACGCCCTCTCGCACGATTCCGCCGCACGATGCTCCGGGAGAGGAGAAGGGCGTCCGAACCCATTCCATCTCGGGGATCGAAATCTCGTCGGTCGACGGCGGATCGGTCGAGAACGTGACGATCTCCGACATCGAGATGGGCGCGGGGATCGTGACGCCGATCTTCGTGCGGCTTGCGCGACGGCACGAACCTCCGGCGGGGCGAACGAGCTTCATGCGCGACGTCACGATCGAGCGCGTGCGGATGACCGCGCCGGCCGAGGGTGCCATCGCGAACGCGGTCGCGGGCGTGACGGGGATGCGGCCGCAGAACATCGTGTTCCGTGACCTCGAGCTTTGGATGAAGGGCGGCGGCACGGCGAAGGAGGCGGCGGAGGTCTACCGGAACGAGCGCGACAGGGCGTTTCCGATGCCATATCTGCTCTTCAAGAGCATGCTGCCCGCCTACGGATTCTACGTGCGGCATGCCGACGGCGTCCGGTTCGAGAATGTGCGGATTCGTTATGCGGACGGCAAGGAGCAGCGTCCGGCGATTGTCACGGATGACGCCGAGGTCGCGATCGAGTCTTGTGCATTAATGCCGCCGAAGGGCGATCCACCGCTCCCGGCGGTCGTGCGGAGAAAGACGGCTGCCGTCTCGGCTGATGTGTTTGACGTGTCCGGCCTACAGAAGTCGATTGACGCGACTTCGGCAGCCGGTGGCGGCACGGTGACCGTGCCGAAGGGCACTTGGGAAACGGGGCCGCTAGCGCTCAAAAGCGGTGTCTCCTTGCATCTCGCGAAGGGCGCGACCCTGCTCGGCACCACGAACCTCGCGGCCTACACGTCGGCGAAACTTCCGGCGCTGATCCACACGGAAAAGGCCGAGAATGTCGCAATCGAGGGCGAGGGCGTCATCGACGGGCGCGGTGGATTCTTCGGCCCGGGGTTCCGTCCGCACCTTGTCAACTTCCGTGACTGCCGTAACGTGCGCGTGGAGGGCGTCACCCTCCGGTGCGGCGGCAGCTGGACGCTGAATCCGCTCCGCTGCGACGGCGTGATGATCCGCAACGTGAGGATCTGGAGCCACGTGAACCATTGCAACGACGGCATGGACATCTCCTCGCGGAACGTCCTCGTCGAGAACTGCGACGTGGATGCGGATGACGATGCGCTTGTGTTCAAGACTCCCTCGCCGGAGGTCGTGGTGGAGAACGTGAGGGTGTGCAACTGCCGCTTCGCCTCCAGCTGCAACGCGATCAAGTTCGGCACGGAGAGCCATGGACTGATTCGCAACGTGGAGATACGTGATTGCACGCTCGTGCCGCCTTCCGCCCAGGGGCGATTCGACTGGCGTGTCAACACGCCGGGGGTGACGGACTACCTCACTGGGCTCGCCGGCATCGCCGTGGAGAACGTGGATGGCGAGACGCTTGAGGACATTACGATATCGGGCATCAGAATGGATGGTTACCAGACGCCGATTCTCGTCCGCCTCGGTCGCCGCCGGGAGAGTCGCACGGGACGTCCCGCCTGCCTGAAGAACATGCTCATTGAGAATGTGAAGGCGACAGGTGTGGCCCGAAGCCGGATCGCCTGCTCGATTACCGGCGTGCCGGGTCTCCGTCCGCAAGGCATCACGCTGCGGAACGTCTCGCTCCTCTTCCCAGGAGGCGGTACGGCGGAGGATGTCATCTGCCCTGTTCCAGAGGTCGAGAAGTCCTATCCCGAGAACCGGATGTTCCATGCGCTGCCGTTGCCGGCATATGGTTTCTACGTGCGTCATGCCGACGGGGTGCGGCTTGAGAACGTCAGCACGGCGCTGGCCGCCGCTGATGCGCGACCGGCCGTGGCGATTGACGATGCGGATGTCGCGGTGGGGGGCGACTGTCGGTTCGCGCCACCGGCGGATGGCGGAGAGGCGGTGTGGCTGTTGAAGACGAACGAGTCTGCCCGGATACAGGCTGATTTCTGGAAGAAGATTCAGGCGGGCGACGGTTACTACGTGCCGGCGTCTGCACGTGAACCGGGCGCGAAACCTCCGCTCCTGGTCCTGCTCGGAGCGAAGCGCGGGCAGGCGCCGGAAATCGCGCTCGGGCACTGTCGGCGTCGGGGCTGGTCGCTGCTGGCGCCTTTTGCGAGCGACGTAGCGGGTGTGAAGGCGGCGATTGAGGAGGTGAAGGGTTCGTCTGGCTCGATTTTCCTGAAGGGAGACGGGGATTCCGCCACACTCGCGCTTGAGCTGCTGGCGGCGCATCCCGCGATGTTCGCCGCCGTGGGCGCGGTCGCCCCGACCTCCTGTCCCAAGGGGCTTGAGCGCGCGAAGGGGGCGTGCGTCGATCTTGTGGTCGCGGCAGGTCATCCGAAGGCGAAGGCCGGCTTTGACGCCTTTTGGTCGCTTTGCGCCGCAGAGGACCGTCTGCCGGATGAGGTTGTCGCCGAGACTCTGAAGAGCGGTCGTGCGCCGGCGGCATTCCGGTTCCGTGTGAAGGACCCTGATTTTCCGGAGAAGTTGCGTCCCCTCACGTTGCGTCGCGAATCGGGGCGCGTCCGTCTGTCGGTGACGGCGACCTCGGCGGTCACCTGCCTTCAGCCCCTGCTCGACCGCTTCGCGCGTGTGGCGGCGCCCGGGGCGGCAGTGAAGCCGACGCGGCTGATTCTCGCGGGCGACTCGACGATGATGCACCGCACACCTGAGAGCAAGGCCGGCAGCTGGGGCGAGTCGCTCGCCCCCTATCTGCAGGACGGCGTGGAGATCGTCAACTGCGCGATTGGAGGTCGCTCCACGAAGACCTTCGCCGATGCGTGGCGCACCGACGTGGTGCCGCGCATCCGCCCCGGCGACTGGGTGTTGATCCAGTTCGGTCACAACGACATGTCCAAGTCGAGCGACCCGAAGGTCGATCGCCAGACGGATCCGGACACGGAGTACGCCAACAATCTGCGCCGGTTCATCGCGGACGTGCGTCTGAGGGGCGGCCGCCCGCTGCTCGTCACGCCGATCACACTCTATCTCTACAGGAAGGACCCGAAGGCCTGGCCGTCCGCCAATCCGCTCGCGCGATGGGTCGCATCGATGAAACGCCTGGCGGTGGCGACGGAGACACCGATCGTCGACCTCAACGCGGTCACGCTCGCGGCCGTTCGCGACGCAGGAGCCGCGCAATCCGCCTTGTGGTACATGTACTCCGTCAACGGAAAGGACTGGACGCATCCGACGAAGGCCGGGGCGGCGCGTATAGCGGACCTGTTCGTGCAGGAGGTGACCCGAAGCCGATCTCCGGCAGGCGAGCTGTTCAAGAGGTAAGTAGACCGGCGGCGTCGATATTTGCTATAATACGCAACGACGCATAGGTAGGGGTGAACGGAGCGATATGGGCAGAATTGGAATGATCGACGGTGTCGTTATCGTGGTGTTCTTCGCCGCGATGATCGGCGTGGGCGTGCTCTTCAGCCGGCGGGAGCGGTCGGTGAGCGGCTTCTTCGGCGGCGACAAGTCCTTGCCGTGGTGGCTGCTGGGGATTTCGTTCTACATGAACAGCTTCTCGGCGCTCGCGTTCGTGATGTACTCGGCGCTCGGCTACAAGTACGGCTTCGTGCCGATCACGATCAGCTGGGTGTCGGTTCCTGCGGCCCTGCTGGGCGTCTGGTTCCTCGCGCTTCGGTGGCGGCGCAGCGCCGAGGGCAGCCCGCTCTCGTTCATCCGGCGGCGCTTCACTGGCGGGATGAACGCCGCGCTCATGTGGCTGGGACTCCCCATGCAGGTGCTCGACTCGGCGTTCAAGCTGCTGGCGATCGGCACGGTCGTCGGGGTGATGGCCAAGAGCGCGCTGCCGCCGGAATTCCCGCTCGAGACGGCGCTCGGCTGGTCGATCCTCGTCTCCGGGCTCGTCATCATCTCCTACACCTTCATGGGTGGGATCAAGGCCACGCTGGTGTGCGACTTCATCCAGTTTCTGGTCATCCTCGCCGTGGTGCTCGTGCTGCCGTTCATGTGCCTGAAGGAGCTGGGCGGCGGCGCCGGGATGGCGGCCGGCTGGCAGGCGTTCCTTGACAAGGCGCCGAAGGGCTTCTTCAATCCCGCGCCCGCGCCCTACGACTGGAACTACATGCTCTTCTACACGCTCATCATGACCATCTCGCTCGGCACCACCTGGTCGCTGATCCAGCGCTACCAGTCGACGCGGAGCGAGCGCGAGGCGAAGAAGACGGGCTACTTCGTTGCCCTGCTGCTGCTGGTGGGGCCGCCGCTGTTCTTCTTCCCGGCGATGGCGGCGCGGGTGTTCATACCGGGCCTCGACCTCGAGTGCTCCGACGCGATGAACGGCGTCTACGCGAGCATCTGCCTCAAGGTGCTGCCCACTGGCATGCTCGGGCTCGTGGTGGCGGCGATGTTCTCGGCCACGATGTCCACCCTCGCCGGCACCTACAATGCCGTCGCCAACGTGTTCACGGCGAGCTTCCGGGGTGGCCTGCGCACCGCCCGGGTCGCGACGGTGCTCACGGGTCTCATCGTGATCGCGTTCACGTTCCTGATGCGCAGCTTCCAGGGGGCGAACGACCTCTTCGACGTCACGAACCAGGTGCTGTCGGTGTTCATGCCGCCGATCGGCATCGCGATGATGTCGGGCGTGCTCTTCAGGCGCATCTCCCGCCGCGCCGGCATGGCCGCGCTCGTCACGGGCATCGCCGTCGGCGTCGTTTCGTTCGCCGTGGGTGGATGGATCCCGTTCTTCCGCGCCGCCGTTCCCGAGTTCTGGATCACGTCGATCGTGACCGGCGTCGCGCTCGCGGTCTTCTCGCGGCTCCTGCCGGACGCGCCGCAGGAGCGCCAGGAGATCGAGCGCTTCTTCGTGCGGATCGAGACGCCTGAAGGCGACACTGCATTTAACGGCACCAAACAGGAGAGATAATGCGAAGAGGCGAGATCCTTGCCGTATTGGTCTACGTGGCGGCGCTGGCGACCATGTGCGGCTGTGCGGGCCCGCGTCATTCCGCCGAGGTGCAGGCGGCGCTCGGCCCCTACGTCGAGCGCGGGGAGATCGCCGGTGTCGTGAGCGTCATCTCCGATCCCGACTACAGCGTCCGCGTCGACTGCTTCGGGTATGCGGATGTCGAGAACCGCCGGCCGATGGACATGGACACCGTCTTCGCCATCTTCTCGATGTCCAAGACCTTCGCCGGCTGTGCGATCATGGTCGCGATCGACCGCGGCATCCTCAGCCTCGACGACCCCGTCGCGAAGTACCTGCCGGAGTTCGAGTCTGTCAAGAACAAGATCACCATCCACGATTGCATGTGTCACATCACGGGCATCACCGGCGGTGCGACCGATCTGGTCAAGCGCCGCGTGCCGTTGCGTGAGGCGGCGCGGCATTTTGCCGAAGACGGGGTCGTCGTCGCGCCGGTCGGCGCGCGCTTCCGCTACGGCAATGCCCATATCGAGACTGCAGTCGCCTGTCTTGAGGTCGCCAGCGGCGTGCCGTACGAACGATTCCTCCGTGAGAACGTGCTGGATCCCCTCGGCATGGACGATACCCGTTTCGAGCCGACGCCGGACATGGTCGACCGAATGGTGAAGCAGTACACTACGAAGGGCGGGCCTTTCGAACCGGGCCAGGACAGATACCGCCACCAGCTCGACTTCCCCGTGGGCTACAAGGTCTATCCCTCTCCTGCAGGCGGGCTTTTCTCGACGCCTCGCGACATGATCCGTTTTTCGCAGATGCTGGCGCATCACGGCGAATGGCGAGGCGTCAGGATCGTCTCGCAGAAGACGTTCGACGAGATCTGGGCGAAGAAGCAGACGCCACCGGAAGTGAAGGAGCCCTACACCGTCGGCAGCTGGCTCTTCGGTGATTGGTTTGGCCATGAGGGCGCGCTGCGCACCGACCAGCGTGCGAACCTGCGCACCGGCCATGCGCGTGTTTTCTTCATCCAGACCGAGAACAAGGCGGGCAAGGCCTTCTTCGACGCCAAGCGCGACTGGCACCTCGCCTGCGACCGTGCGCAGGGCATGACGATTCCCTTCGCGGCGGATCACTGATTCACATGAATAAAGGCAGACGAGGCCGTGTGAAGGAATGAGGCGATGGTAAGGCAGACTCTGAGATTCCCCGGATTCGTGGACGTGCACGTTCACTTCCGCGACCCCGGCGTGCCGTCGGCGGAGACCACCGTGAGCGGGCTGGCCGCTGCGCGGCGTGGAGGCTTTGCAGCGGTCGTCACGATGCCGAACACGACGCCGCCGATCGACACGCCCGAATCGGTCGCGGCGCATACTCGGCGCTCTCTGGGTGGGGTGGCGCTGTTCACCTCGGCCTGTATCACGAAGGGACGCGCAGGCAAGGAGGTCGCCGACCTCGCCGCACTTGCGGCGGCCGGCGCGGCGTTCTTCACCGATGACGGCGCCTATGTCGCCGACGATCATGTCATGGAGCAGGCGATGCGTTGCAGCGCCGCGCTGGGGCTCGCGATCTGCCAGCACGCGATGGATCCGCGTGAGCAGGGCGAGGGCGTCATCCGCGACTGCGCGCTCGCGCGTCGGCTGGGCCTGCCCGTCATCCCGGTCACGGCCGAGACGCGCGCGATTCGCCGCGATCTGGCGCTCTGCCGCGTGACCGGCTGTCGCCTGCACATTCAGCACATCTCGACGGCCGAGGGCGTGGCGCTTGTGCGTGACGCGCAGGCCGAAGGGCTGCCCGTCACCGCTGAGGCGACGCCGCATCACCTGCTTCTGAGCTGCGACGAGCTCACGGCGGATGACGCGAACTTCAAGATGGCCCCGCCGCTCGGCAACGACATCGACCGCGCCGAGCTGCGACGCGCGGTGAAGGACGGCGTGCTCATGTTCGCGACCGATCATGCGCCCCACCCGGCGGCGACGAAATCGCGCGGCTTCCGTGCGAGCGCCAACGGCATCGTCGGGCTCGAGACTGCGATTCCGATCACCTATGGTGTGATGGTCGAGGAGGAGGGCATGTCCGTCAATGCCTGGGCTGAGGCCTGGTGGCGGCTGCCGCGCACGATCATGCGCGGACTCCCTGCCGATCTTGCCGAGACGCACCTTTCCGTCGGCGACCTGCGCGCCGTCGCTCCCGACGATTTCGCTTCCCTGTCACGTAACTGCCCCTACGGGGGAACCGAATGGAGGTGTTGGCCATGCGAATGAAGTACTTCGATGATGCCGCGGGCTGTCTGCCCGACATCTGTTTCGAGCGTCCGCCGGATCTCGGCATCCTGCTTGGGAGCGGCTGGGGCGAGTCCCTGCGCATGGACGAGACGCTGGTGAACATCCGCTATGCGGACATCCCAGGGCTCGGAGCCTCGACGGTGCAGGGGCACAGCGGGGAGTTCTACCTCTACCGCCTTGGCGGCAAGCTGATCGCGGCGTGGTGCGGACGCCGTCACTACTACGAGGGCACCGGCTGGGAGCCCGTGGTGCTGCCGATCGAGATGCTTCGGCGGATGGGTTGCACGACGCTCCTGCTGACGAACGCCTCGGGCGGCATCAATCCGGCGCTGCGCCCGGGCGATTTCGTGATCATCCGCGATCACATCAACCTGGTGGGGCTCAATCCGCTCATCGGCCCCCACATCGCGGAGTGGGGGGAGCGTTTCCCCGACATGAGCGAGGTGTACAACCGTCATCTCGCCGAGCTGCTGCACGCGAGCGCGAACCGGCTGGAATTGCGCGTGATGGACGGCGTGTACGCCTACACGTCGGGACCGTGCTACGAGACACCGGCGGAGATCCAGGCCTACAAGGCGCAGGGGGCGGACGTCGTCGGCATGTCCACGGTGCCGGAGGCGGTGTTCGCTGCGAGCTGCGGCATGCGCATCGCCGGCATCTCGCTCGTTTCGAATCTCGCCGCTGGCATCGCGCGGCGGGCGCTCAACCACGAGGAGGTCATCATGGCCGGCGCGGCGGCGCGCGAGCGGATGGCCGAGTTCGTGGAGGATTTCATTGCTCGAGTCTGAGATCGCCGATTTCATCTCCTCGCTGTTGCTCGAGAAGGGCATGAGCGGGAATACGTGCGAGGCGTACGGGCGCGACCTCCGCATCTTCGACGCCTATCTGGTGCGGCGGCGTGTCGCCGATGTTGCCGCCGTGACGCGCGAGGACATCGTCGCCTTTCTTGCGAATGAGCGCGAGAAGGGGATGACCGGTTCGACGCGGGCTCGACGCACTGCGGCGATCCGCATGTTCTTTCGCTACCTGCGCGAGCGCCGGCGCATCCCGAGCAACCCGTCCGACCTCATGGACGCACCGAAGAAGGCCCTCGTACTGCCGCGCGTCCTCTCGGAGGACGAGGTGAAACGGCTCATCGAGGCGGTTGCCGGCGAGACGCCGCGCGACTTGCGCGATCGCGCGATTCTCGAGACGCTCTACGGCTGCGGACTGCGTGTAAGCGAGCTCTGTGCGTTGCAGATGGAGGACATCGTCGCCGAGGGCGAGCTCCTGCGCATTCTCGGCAAGGGGTCGAAGGAGCGACTCGTGCCGATCGGCGGCGCCGCGGGCCGCGCGCTCACGAACTACCTCGGTGGCGGTCGTGAGTCGCTCGCGCACGGGAATCTCGCTGAGACGCACATCTTCCTCACGCGCCTGGCGCGCCCGTTCACGCGCCAGGGCGTCTTCAAGATCATCCGCGAGCGCGCGGCGGCCGTCGGGATCGCAGCGGACCGCATCTCGCCGCATGTCCTGCGCCACTGCTTCGCTTCCCACATGCTCGCGCACGGGGCGGACATTCGCGCAATCCAGGAGCTGCTCGGCCATGCGGATGTCGGCACGACGCAGATCTACACGCATGTTGATGTCGCCCGCTTCGGCGAGATCCACCGCCTTTTCCATCCCCGTGCCGAATGAGCGGTACTAGCCTGCGGCGAAGGCGCCCCACTTGGCGTCGAGGCGTTTGGGGCTCACCGGCTCGGCGGTGTGAAGCTCCTGCGCGAACAGCGAGACGCGATACTCCTCGAGCAGCCAGCGGTATTCCGCCAGCGCGGTACGGCGTCCCGCCGTCTCGCCGCGCACCGCCTCGCGGTAGCGCGCCCAGTAAGGCGCGAAGCGTTCCTCCTTCGAGCGGTCAGAGGACGGACTCAGTCGCGCACGCTCGATCCGGATCGCCGCGCCCTTCAGATAGCGCCTGTAGTGGCGCAGTTTGGCGAGAGGCACGACCGCCGGGAATCCGCGGAATAGAAGCCACGCGAGTTGCTCGGTGACCGACTCGGCCGTCTCGGCGGGCACGCGGGCATCTTCAAGGGAGACGCCGATTCGCGCGGCTGCGGCGGCGGACTCGACGAGTATCGACGTCATCTCGGCCTGCGCCTTCACGGCGTCCGGGCGATGGGTTGCGAGCCGTCGCTCAAACTCCTCCGCCGTGCGCACTGCGGTCCGTCCCCTGACGAATGTCTCGTGAATCGCCCCGGCGAGGAGATCGGACGCGATTCGCTCTTCTGTGTAGTCGAGCTCGCGCAGGTAGAGTGCCGCATTGAGGTCGATCTGCTTGCGCCGGAAGGGGACGTAGAGTGACTTGCTGAGTACGTTGATGTAGAGACGCGTCACGCCGCATTCGTGGACCTCTGCCGCCGTTGTCGCGTCGGGGTAGAGGTGTCGTGAGACCTTGCCGCCCTCGTCGAGCAGCGCCGGATACGAGACCGTCTCCCATCCGGAATTTCGGTCGACGATCTGTTCGGGGATGGGGAAAAACGCAGATGGGGTAGGGGCAGACGTTCCGTCGGCCAGCAACCGTGATTCAGTCGATGCGGTTGACGGCTGGTTGTGGAACCCCTCGTCTGCTCCGTCGTCACCGAACTGCTTGAACAGGGCGGTGAGGTCTCGTGAAGCGGCCAGCGACCGCCCGGTGACATCGTCGCGGATGCAGAAGCGCATCTGGAGATGGGGAGGCATCCGTGCGGCGGTCCACGCGTTCGAGGGGATCCGGAGTCCCCATCGCTCGTACACGGCGTGGCGCACGGCCGTTTCGAGAGGCTCCGCGCCGGGCTTCAGGATCGAGCGCAGGATGGTCACGGCATCGTCGAGGGGCGCGAGCGCGCGCCGAAGGGCGGAGGGGAGGGTGCTGAGCATCCAGGCGAGCTTCTCCGACAGGAGCCCGGGCACGAGCCAGTCGGCGCGCCAGAGCAGGAGCGCCGCCATGTCACGCCGCCGCACGGAGCAGGTGACGCCATCGCGCTCCGGGTAGTCTGGCGTGTGACAGTAGGTGAGCGCGAGCCGCGCCCCGCCAATGCGCAGCAAGTCGGGGAAGTCGCGGTCGGCGGCGGAATCGCTCGGCCACCAGTCCGCCTTCCTCAGGGTGAAGGCCGCCAGTGCCGCGCCGTCGGCTGTGCGGAGCCACTTGCGCAGGGCGTCCGCCGAGCAGATGCCGGACGGGATGACGCGATCGAAGTGTTCGCGAAGGCGCTCGGCATCGAATAGCTCTGGACGGCGAGCGCGTTCCGCGCGACGGCGGAGCGCGTCGAGGAGGCGTTCGTTCGCGCGCACCTCGGCGGGTGGCGAGGGGAACTCGCCGTCGATGAGTCCGCGACGGATGAACACGTCGCGGGAGACGATCGGGTCGATGCGGCTGTAGTCGCGGCGGCGGGCGGGCACGATGACGAGCCCGTAGAGTGTGACCTGCTCGGTGGCGCGCACGAAGCCGGATCGCGCATCCCATTCCGGCGAGTGGTAGCTGTGCTTGCAGATCGAGCCGGCGACAGGCTCGAGCCAGTCGACGTCGATGATCGCGGCGTTGCGTGCGAAGAGCCGTGAGGTGTCGACGAGCTCGCCGGCGACGATCCATTCCGCCGGGCTTCGCCTAACCTTTGCCGAATCGGCCTTCTCTCGCGTCTCTCGTCCCGCATCCCTTTGCTTGGTCCTCTTGGCGAGCACGGAGCCGGGGTGGATGGCGAAGCGCAGGCCGTGGGCGCCGCGGTAGTTGCGTTCCTCCTCGTCGTAGTGGCCGATGCGGCCGAGGAGGCCGGCGAGGAGTGAGCGGTGGATCATTGCCTCGCCGCCGTTGTCGCTCGTGACGTCGAGACCGAGGCGACGGGCGAGCGACTCGAGCTGACGGGCGAGGTCGCGCCATTCGCGCATCTTCGGATAGGAGAGAAACGTCTCCTTGCAGAGTTTGCGCGCCTTCGACTGCGAGAGGTCCCGTGTCTCGTCCGTCCACCAGCGCCAGAGCCGAAGCGTGCCGAGGAAGTCCGAGCCAGGCACACGGAAGCGGGCATGGGCTTGGTCGGCTCGTTCGCGCGCGTCGATCGGGCGTCGCCGCGGGTCGTCGCAGGCCATCGCCGCGACGAGCGGCAGGGTCGATGGCAGGACGGCGTTTCGTGAGGCGGCGAGCAGCATGCGCGCGAGCCGCGGCTCGACCGGGATGCGCGCGAGCTTGCGTCCGATGTCGGTGAGGGCGATGGCCTTCGGCTGACCCGGAGCGGGCTGATGCGACGCCTGAGGATTCGATAGCTGTCGATTGCTGTCGATAGCCGTCGGACCTGTGTGGCGAATGGCGCCGAGCTCGAGTAGCTCCCGAAGGCCCTCACGCACCATCGTCGGCTTCGGCGGATCGAGAAAGGGGAACTCGGTGATGTCGCCGAGACCGAGGTCCAGCATCGTGAGGATGACGCCGGCGAGTGAGGAGCGCAGCACCTCCGGCGGCGTGTAGGCGTCCCGTGAGGCGAAGTCCTCTTCGGAGTAGAGGCGCAGGCAGATGCCGGGGCCGAGGCGTCCGCAGCGACCGGCGCGCTGGCGGGCGGAGGCCTGCGAGATCGGCTCGACCTGGAGCCGCTGCACCTGGGTGCGGTGAATGTAGCGGGATATGCGGGAGAGGCCCGAGTCAATGACCGCGCGGATACCCGGGATCGTCACGGAGGTCTCGGCGACGTTGGTGGCGAGGATGATGCGTCGGCGCGGCGAGAGACGAAAGGCGCGGCGCTGCTCGGCGGCTGGCAGGGAGGCGAGGAGCGGGATGATGTCGTCACGACCCTCGCCGACGGCGGCCAGCTGGTCGGCGCACTCGCGGATGTCGCGTTCGCCGGGGAGGAAGACGAGGATGTCGCCTTCGGGCGGCAGTTCGGCGACGGCGGCGGCGACGTCGCGGGGCAAGTCGCGATCCTCATCGTCGGGCGGCGGACGGTAGCTGATTTCGATCGGGTACAACCGACCGGGCACGGAGATGACGGGGGCGTCGCCGAAGAATGCGGCAAATCGCGCGGCATCGAGCGTCGCGGAGGAGACGATGACCTTCAGGTCGCGGCGGCGCGCGAGGATGCGTTTGAGGATGCCCAGGAGGAAGTCGATGTTGAGCGAGCGCTCGTGTGCCTCGTCGACGATGATCGTGTCGTAGGCGCGGAGGAGCGGGTCGAAACGCGTCTCGGCGAGCAGGACGCCGTCCGTCATGAACTCGATGCGCGTGTCGGAGGAGATGCGGCGGTCGAAGCGGTGGCGGTAGCCGACGAGTCCGCCGACGGGGCTGCCGAGCTCGCCGGCAACGCGCTCGGCCATGGTGACGGCGGCGAGGCGACGCGGCTGTGTGCAGGCGATGCGGCGGACATCGCGCCGCGCCGCTGTGCCGTTGACGCGCTCACGCCGGAGTTCAAGCGCCATCTTGGGCAGCTGGGTCGTCTTGCCGGAGCCCGTGTCGCCGCAGACGATGACCGCGTCATGCGCACGCAGGGCGGCGAGAATCGCCTCCCGGTGCGCGCTGACAGGAAGTTCCGGCGGGTAGTTGAGCTCCAGTTCGTCCATTACGCGGGAATTATACCAAAAACCCCGCGACCTCATTGACTATTTCGCCGTTTTTCGGTATACTTTACTCTAACAAACCACCAATGGGAGAACTCTCGATGGAAAACCAGGATAGGCAGGGCGGCAACGTTGCCGCCATCGTGACGATGTTCGCGCTCTTCTTCATGATCGCGTTCGTGACGAACTTCGCCGGCTCGATGGGTGTCATTGTCAAGAACCAGTTCGGCGCGTCCAACGCCGCGAGCCAGCTGGGGAGCTGCGCGAACTTCTTCGCCTACCTCTTCATGGGCATACCCGGCGGCCTCATCCTGAAGCGCAAGGGCTATAAGTTCACCTCGATTCTCGCGTGCGCGGTCGGTTTCGCGGGCGTCGGCGTGCAGTGGCTCTCGGGTTATGTGGAGAGCTTCGGCGTGTATGTGACCGGCGCGTTCATCGCCGGTTTTTCGATGTGTCTTCTGAATCTCGTCGTCAACCCGATGCTGAACACGCTCGGCGGGGAGGGCAAGCGCGGCAATCAGATGGTGCAGTTCGGCTCGTCGCTCAACTCCATCGGCGGCACGATCGCCCCGATCCTGCTCGGCTACCTCATCGGTGGCGAGGTCGCCAAGGCCAAGGTGGCAGATGCGGCGCCAGCGCTCCTCATCGCGATGGGCATCTTCGCGCTCGCCATCGTGATCGTCGCGTTCTCGCGCATCCCCGAGCCGCACATGGAGACGACGGCGGAGCGGGAGGCGCGTCTCAACGGCACGACGTCGGTGCTGCGCGACATCGCCGAGACGCTCAAGTTCCGCCACTTCACTTTCGGCGCGCTTGCGATATTCTTCTATATAGTGATCGAGTGCGGCATACCGAACATGGCCAACCTCTACATGACCGAGCAGATTCCGGTGGTGGGTGGCATAGCGAAGAACGGTCCG
>CACYCW010000016.1 GCA_902773015.1 uncultured bacterium | reverse complement strand
TGAGGAAGCAGCAGGCGCGCCGCGACGTCCTTCGCCACCTCGCCCGCCATGTAGTCGCGCTGCACCGAGTTGATCGTCGGGTTCTTGTTCGAGTTCTCCTGCTTGACGTCCTCGTTGTTGCACTCGATGAGCGAGAGGATCTGCTCGTCCGTGGTGTTGGCCTTGCGCGCGAGCTCGCGCTTGTAGCGGTAGACGATGTATTTCTTGGCGATCTCGTGCGAGCCCATCTCCATGATCTTGTTCTCGACGACGTCCTGCACCTCCTCGACCGTCATCGCGCGATCGCGAGCCTCGCACACGCCCGCCACCTCCTCGGCGATGAGCTTGATACGCCCCTCGGAAAGCGCGTTCTTGTAGTCGACCGCCTGACTCGCCTTACGAATCGCGTTCTCGATCTTGGTGATATCAAACTCGACCTCCTGGCCGGACCGCTTGATGATCTTCATCGCCTTCATCTTCTGCCTTTCCTCGTTTTAAATGGTTTTTACCTTCTGTTGTGGTGATGGGGTACATGATACACTAAATGTTGTGTTTGCGCAAGGGGGAAAATGAAAAAAGTTTTCAACAGGTTGTGTCCAGGTTATCAACAACCCACAATCGGTAGCCCACTTTTGGAACTGACTTCAGGACTGGTCGGACTGGCGGGGATCGGACCCGCGACCCCAACATTAAAAGTGTCGTGCTCTACCAACTGAGCTACAGTCCGCCTCTGAAGTCACACTCTCGCGAATGTGGTGGGTATTATATCAAATTCTCCGTCGCAAAACAACTGCAGGGACCATCGTTCGTTTTTTCTGGTGCATCTGGTGGGACTTGAACCCACACGCCTTGCGGCACGGGAACCTAAATCCCGCGTGTCTGCCATTCCACCACAGATGCGAAGAGAGTCACTTCACCAACTTGTCACGATGGGCGAAGAAGACGCGCGTCCGGTTCGCGAAGGACTGCGCCTCGGGAAAGGTAGATCCGGTCGTGAGCTTCTGGAAGCTCTCCAGCGCCTCGCGCTGCTTGCGGTCGAGATTCGCCGGCACCTCGAAGACGATGCGTGCGTCGAGATCGCCCGGCGAACCACCGCGAAGGGATGGCACGCCCTTGCCGCGCAAACGGAAGATCTTTCCGTTCGGCGTACCGGCGGGGATCTTCAGCTGGGCCTCGCCAGCCGGCGTCGGCACGGAGACCGTGCCGCCGAGCGCCGCCGTGACCGGCGACACCGGGATGTCGACGCCGAGATCCAGCCCGTCACGCTCGAAGATATCGCTCTCGCGCACACCCAGCAGGACGTAGAGGTCGCCGTTCGGCCCGCCGCGCAACCCACCCGCGCCCTTGCCGGCGAGACGGAGGCGCGAACCGCTATCCACCCCGGCGGGAATCTTGAGCGAGATCTTCTGCGGCGCGGTGACGTGTCCCGTGCCGCGGCACTTGCGGCACGGCTTCTCGATGACCGACCCCTCCCCCCCGCATGTCGGGCACGTCTGCCGCACCTGGAAGAATCCGCTGCCGCCGATGACGACGCCGTGTCCGCCGCAGGTGCGGCAGGTGACGCGCTTCGAGCCCGCCGCCGCGCCAGAGCCGCCGCAGTCGGGGCACTGCGCGGGCAGTGTCAGGTCGAGCGTGCGCTCGCTGCCGAAGATTGCCTCGTCGAAGTCGATGTCGAGGCGGAAGGTCATGTCCTCGCCGCGCTGCGGCGCATTCGGGTCGGCCTGGCGACGTTGGCGGCGGCCGCCGCCGAAGAGATCGCCGAAGCCACCGCCGCCCATACCGCCGAAGATGGACCCGAGGATGTCATTGAGATCGACGTCCTGGAAATGCGAGAAGTCGCGTCCGAAGTCGAAGCCGCCGGGGCCGAAGTTGACGCCCTGGTGGCCGAACTGGTCGTAGCGCTGGCGCTTCTCCGGATTCGACAGCACCTCATAGGCCTCGGATATCTCGGTGAACTTCTCCTTCGCATCGGGATTGTTCGGGTTACGGTCGGGGTGATACTTCATCGCGAGCTTGCGATAGGCGGACTTGATCTCGTCCGCCGTCGCCGTCTTCGCGACCCCAAGCACCTCGTAATAATCTCTTTTCTCTGCCATGTTCACTTCCTCCCCGAGCAACACGCCGCGCTATTTCTCGGCTTCTGTCGGCTGTTCGGTCGCGGCTGGCGCCGGCGGCTTGCCGGCGGAGACGACGACCTGCGCGGCGCGCAGGAGCTTGTCGTTCAGCGTCCACCCCGTCTTGACGACGGTGGTGATGAGCCCCTCGTCATGCTCCGGGCTCGGCAGCGTCGCGATCGCCTCATGTAAGTTGGGGTCGAGCGGCTTGCCGACGAGCTCGGCCATCGGCTTCGCGCCATGATCGGCGAGCGCCTTCAGGAGTCCGTCGTAGACGAGCTGCACGCCCTTGACGAAGTCGTTCTCCTTGTCCTTCGCATTCGCGAGGGCGAGCGCTAGATTGTCGACGACCGGCAGCACGTCCTTCAGGATGTCGCTCTCGGCATAGCGATAGACGTCCTCGCGATCGCGCGCGGCGCGCTTCTTGTAGTTGTCGAAGTCGGCGAGCGTGACGGCGTAAAGCACCTTCCAGTCCGGTTCGGCCGGCTTCTCAGGCTCGTCCGGTTTCTCAGGTTCGGCCAGCTTCTCGGGCTCGGCCGGTTTCTCGGGCTCGGCAGGCTTCTCCGCCTTCGCGTCGCTCGGCTCTGACTCCGGCGCCTCGGGTGCCGGCTGCTCGGCCTTTTTCTTCATCTCCTCAGCCATCGCGCTCTTCATTAAACCTCATTCTTGATCTGACCGGCCTTCGCGAGCATCTTCGCCTCGACCGACTGGATCTCGGCGAAACCCTGCGAACTGTGCGGGTTGAGCCCGTTGGAGGCCTCCATCGAGCTGTCGGCCTCGTTGTAGATCGTCGCCTTCAGGCCCTTCAGGGACTCGAAGAAGATATTGCCCTTGTAGAGCCCGAGCGTCACCTCGGCGGTGGCCTTGTCGGCCCACACCTGGATGGCGGCGCGCGCGGCGCGGGTCGATGGGTCGAACCATCGGCCATCATAGATCTGGTCGGCGACGAACTTCGAGAGCTCCTGGAAGAGCTTCGTCGAGCGGCGGTCCATCACGCCCTCGTAGATGTACTTGAGCCCCCACGACAACACCTCCATGCCCGGGGCTTCGTAGACACCGCGGCTCTTGGTGCCGATGATGCGGTTCTCGAGCGCGTGCTTCATGCCGATGCCGTTGCGCCCGCCGATCGTGTTGGCGAGGAGCATCACCTGGTAGGGCGAGAGGCGCTTGCCGTTCACCGCGACGCAGCGGCCCTTCTCGAACTTCAGCGTCACCTTCTCGACGCGGTTCGGGGCCTTCTCGGGCCACACGCCCATCGTGGGCTTGACGATGCGCATCGAGGTCTCCATCGACTCGAGATCCTCCGCCTC
>CACYCW010000015.1 GCA_902773015.1 uncultured bacterium | reverse complement strand
GCCGAGCGGCGCCACCTTGCGGACCGTCACCGAGGTGCCCTTGGTGAGGCCCATGTCCATGATGCGGCGCTTGACGGCGCCCTGACCAGCGAGCCGGGCCACCACGCCCGTCTCGCCCACGTTGAGTTCATTCAGTGTCTTCATTTGTCTGTTCCTTTGATGAGCTTCCGCTTAGGCCGATTCGACGAAAACATGCAAGGCCGTCTCGCCGTTGATTGCGATGCGGCTGTCGTGAACCGCGATGATCATGTTGTTGACCGTCACACTCACGACGCGGATGATCGCGCCCGGCACGAAGCCAAGCGCCCCCAGGTGCTTGCGCGCCGCTTCAGCACCCCCGACGCGCACGACGCGCGCCTTTTCCCCCTCTTTCAGCATTGACAGTGGCATTTTTTCGCCTTCCTTGGTTAGACGCGGGTAAGTTTACCAAATCTAACATAGAGTTGTCAAGGGGGGTCGAGCAGATTTCGCCTTCACTCGGGGAAGGCAATGCGGTCAAGCATGAAGGAGAGGACGGCCTCGTCGTTCATCGCGCGCTCCGACTGGCGGAACGCGTCCTCGATCGCCTCGACGTTGCGATACGCGCGGTAGGCCGGCAGCCGCCCGCCCAGCATCAGCTCGCGGACGAAGCTCATCAGCGTGCGGAAGAAACGCTTGCGGACGATCGGGATGTCAACGTCCTCCGCATCCGCCTTGAGCCCGGTGAGCAGCACCGCAAGCGAGGCGGCGTCGCGGTCGGCGAAGGCTGCGGCGATCTCCTCGCGGACGTCCCCGTCGAGGAGGTCTTCCGACAGCGGCAGGTCGATGCGCTGCGAACGCGAGACGATCGTCGGCAGGATCGCATCAGGCTGATCGGTGAGCATCAGGTAGAGGGTCTTCGGCGGGGGTTCCTCGAGCGACTTCAGGAAGGCGTTCGCGGCGGCGTTCTGCATCCGGTCGGCGCCGACGATGATGCCGACCTTCCAGCCGCCGGAGAAGGCCGTCGTCTCCATCGGCACGACGAGCCCGTCGCGCATCCCCGGCCCGTCATCGCCCTTGTCGCGCTCGACCTTGATCGTGCGGCTCTTGCCCTGGGGCTCGAGGCGGATGATGTCCGGATGGCTGCCGCTCTCGACCTGGGCGATCTCGTTCGGGAAGAGCTTACGCAGGATGAGGTCGGTGAGCTCGGCGCAGCCGCCCTTCAGGTCGCCGACGATAAGATAGCCGTGCGCGGCGTGTCCGCCGTCGATGGCGCGTGAGATCAGAGAAAACGCCTCAGCGACTTCCATATGGCCTCTCCGACCTCGCGCGGCGTTCCGCTGGCGTCAATCGTGATGATCCGGTCCGGCTCGGCCTTCGCGAGCTCCGCGAAACCTCGCCGCAGGCGGGCGTGGAAATCCTCGCCGGCGCGCTCGATGCGGTCCGCCACCTGGTGGCGCGACGCCTCGCGATGGCGGAGGCGGGCACTTGCGGTTCCGGGCGGGACGTCGAGGAGGATGGTGAGATCGGGGCGCAGCCCATCGCAGGCGAAGTCGTTGGCCATGCGAAGGAAGTCGAGCGGCAGCCCGCGTCCGTATCCCTGGTAGGCGAACGTCGAGTCGCTGAAGCGGTCCGAGATGACCCAGCGCCCCGCCACGAGGGCGGGCTCGATCACCTTGCGCACGAGCTGGGCGCGCGCCGCGAGGAAAAGCAACAGCTCGCTGCGCGCACAGGGCGCATCAGCGAGCTGGTCCTTGATGAGTCGGCGAATCTCCTCCGAAAGCCAGGTGCCGCCCGGCTCGCGCGTGACGAGCACCTCAATGCCTTCGCGCTCAAGAGCCGCGCTGAGCCGGCGCACCTGCGTGGACTTGCCGCAGCCCTCGCCGCCTTCGAAAGTGATGAATCGCCCTCGTGCCATGGGGAACGCCCCTGGCCCCCACAGGTCTCACTGACCCTTGGCGATTTCGACAATC
This sequence comes from uncultured bacterium, assembly GCA_902773015.1. Lineage (GTDB taxonomy): Bacteria > Verrucomicrobiota > Kiritimatiellia > RFP12 > UBA1067 > UBA1067. The sequence continues at coordinate 6,992 of CACYCW010000015.1, read as the reverse complement.
GTCTTGAAACCGGCGGGGTCCTGGATGGCGATCTCGCTCAACACCTTGCGGTTCAGCTTGACGCCGGCCTTGATGAGCCCCTCCATGAACCTCGAGTAGCTGACGCCCTCGGCGCGGGTCGCCGCGTTGATGCGCGCGATCCAGAGCTGGCGGAAGTCGCGCTTGCGCAGCTTGCGGTGGATGGTCGAGAGGCGCATCGCGCGATCGACGGCCTCGGTAGCGGTGCGGAAAAGCTTGGAACGAGCCCCGTAGAAGCCCTTGGCCAGCTCGAGGCGGCGGCGACGGCGTTCGCGTGAAGCGGGAGCGTTGGTTGAGCGCATGTCTTCGACTCCTTTCGATTAGCGACCCTGAAGCGCACGCGCGTAGGTCTTGGTTACCTTGTGGGATTCGACGGCAGTGCGCCCGCAAAGGTTGTTCTTGCGATTGCGCTTCTTGCCGTTGTTGAGGTGAGCGTGCCCGCCCTGGGAACGCAGGATCTTGCCCCCTTTCGAGAGCTTCATGCGCTTGACGGCGCACTTCCTCGTCTTCATCTTAGGCATTTTCTGTATTTCCTTTCTTTGACCTTACCGGTCGGGCAGCCCTTGTCGAGCCCGATCCAGACGGAATTGAGTAGCATAGGATACCAAAATTTGCCCGTACGGTCAAGGGGGGTGCCGAAATCGCGAAATCAGATCCTGACCACGCCGAGATCGGAGGGAATCCACCACCCGTGGAGCGAGAGCTCGAAGGGAAAGACGCGGATGCCGTCCGGCTGGCAGTTGCGCTTGAACGCCTGGGTGAAGAACCGGTGCAGGAACGTCTTCAGCGTGGCGTCGATCTCCTCGGGCGAGAAGCGTCCCTTGAAGTGGCGACGCGCCGCAGCGGCGAGATCGCTGGACCCCATCTCGTTCATGATGAAGTTCCAGAGGAAGAAGTCATGCAGCTCGTAGGGGCCGAGCTTCCGCTCGGTGACCTGCCCCTTCACGAGTTCCGGCGAGACGGGAGTCGCGAGGATGTCGTTGACCGCCGCCGCAATGCGCGGGTCTCGCCTGGACGCGGCGGCGTACCAGGCACAAACCAGGCGGATGACGGTCTTCGGCACGCCGTTATTGACGCCGAACATCGACATGTGGTCGCCGTTGTAGGTGCACCAGCCGAGAGCAATCTCGCTCAAGTCGCCGGTGCCGATGACGATGCCGCCCGTCATGTTCGCGCGGTCCATGAGGACGAGCGTGCGCATCCGCGCCTGGGCGTTCTCGTAGGTGATGTCCGGCGTGTGTCCGTCGTGTCCGATGTCCCGGAGGTGCTGGCGGCAGGCTTTTGCGATCGGGATCGTCTCAAGCGACAGGCCCAGCCCTTCGCAGAGAAGCGCGGCGTTGCCTTTGGTGCGTCCGGAGGTGCCGAAGCCTGGCATGGTGATGACGTGGATGCCGCGCCGGTCGAGGCGCAGCCGGCGGAAAGCCGCATCCACGACGAGAAGCGCCAGCGTCGAGTCGAGTCCGCCGGAGAGGCCGATCACGACCGACCGGCAGCCGATCGCCTTCAGTCGCCTCGCCAGCCCCTCGACCTGCTTCGCGAACACCTCGCGCGGCACGCACGGGAACGGAACGATGCTGCCACGCTTCGGCGGCAGTCCTAGATAGGCGCGGTGACAAGACAGGCTCCCAAGTTCCCTTTTCTTCATCTTTTCAATCCTTTACTGAGAAATTCTCCTCGTTTCCCTGGGGACAGACCCCTCGATTTCAGAATCCGGGCAGGTTCAGCTGCCCCGAGACGCAGACCTTGCGACCGCATGAGAGCGTACGGTCGGAGGTGTCATAGACGACGAACTTGATGCCCTCGAATCGTTTCGAGAGCTCCTCCTTGATATAGCTCGATACGGTCTTCACGTTGCCGATGTCATCGTCGGAGAATCCGATCGACACCGACCTCCCCAGCTGACCGGCGCGTCGTAGCATGTGGAAGACGTGCTCGACGAAATCACGGATCGCGAATTCCTTGGCGAGTTCCGGACGCGCTGCGGTCGTCGCCGTCGCCAGCTTCTCGCGGTAGATCGGGTCGTTCGCCATCCGCTCCTTGAAGCCGCGATTGGTGACGGCTGCGTAGCGGCACATGCCGAGGTAGTAGTCAAGCTCCTCCGCGTCGGAGCCGAAGGCGTCGTCGGCGACGCCGTCGATCCACTGCCGGTAGCCGCGCAGGTTGCTCATCATCTCCTCGCGCTCCTCCTCGCTGAGCGCGTACTTGATGAACACCCGCACGGCGCGCTCGATGGTGAGCGGGGAGTGTCCGCGCGCGGTGACGATCGCGAAGAGCCGGCCCTCGCGCAGCGTCTTCTTCAGCGCGTTGTAGCTCGGCCCCGGGCGCTCGCCGTGCTCGACCTTCTCCAAGGCGTCGACCGTGTCGAGGATGAAGCGATTGTTGCGGTCGTCGAGCGACTCCTCGGCTGGATCCTCGAAGTTGGCGAACGCCGCCGCCCAGCCGCCCTCCAGCGGCGCCCGGTAGTGCTTCGTGTCGGACCGCACCAGCGCGAAGGTCGAGGTCGAGACCTCCACCGGCTTCCAGCATCCGTCCTCCTCGAGATGCTCGAGGCGGATGCGCGTGGGCATGTGCAGGATGTTGTCATCCCAGTCGAAGATGTAGTACTTGAAGTCGCGATTGACGACCTCGGTGTTCACGCGAGGGATGCGTCGCTTCATGCCGTCACCCCCTCAAAGTCGAAGCCGCGCACCTTCGTGAGACGCACGTCGACGAACTCGCCCACGGCGTCAGAGTCGAGATGCACCACGCCATCCACGTCCGGCGCCTGCGATTCGAGCCGCGCGACACCGGGCGCGACGACGAGCGCGCGCTGCACGGTGCCGATGAGCCGCCGTGACTTGAACCGCCAGATGCGGGCCTGCTGCTCCATCACGAGCCGCTCGCGCTCGCGCGCGACCGCAGCTGACGGGCGGCCGTGCATCGCGAACGCCCGCGTTCCACGCTCGGGGGAGAACGCGAACGCCCCGAGATGGTCGAACTGCATGCGACGGAGATCCGCGAGCATCGCCCGGAAGCGCGTCTCGGTCTCGCCCGGGAAACCCGTCATCACCGTCGTCCGAACGGTGACGCCCGGCACGACCTCGCGTAGCACCTCCGCCGCGGAGCGGGACGGCATGATCGCGCTTTTTCGGTTCATCCTCGCGAGCACCGTCGGGTCCGTGTGCTGGATCGGTACGTCGACATAGCGCACCCCGTGGCTCGAGGTGGCCAGCCAGACGACGAAGTCCTCCGTGATCTCGCTCGGGTAGCTGTAGAGGACGCGCACCCAGAAGTCACCGTCGAGGCGATCCAGCCGCCAGAGGAGATCGGTGAGGCGGGCGCGGCGACGGCCCGTGGGCGTCCGCCCCAGATCGACACCGTAGAGCATCGGATCCTGCGCGACGATGTTGAGCTCGCGGCAGCCGCTCGCGAGAAGCGCGCGCGCCTCGCGCAGGATCGCCGCCATCGGCCGCGACCGAAAGCGACCACGAATGCCCGGTATCGCGCAGAAGGCGCAGCGGTGCGCACAGCCCTCGGCGATCTTCAAGTAGGCGAACGCCTTGCCGGTCAGGCGCAGCCCCGGCACCCGAGGCTCCTCCCATGCCTGCGGCACGCCGACCCACTCGTCCACGCCGGGAAAGGCGTCGCGCAGCTTCGGATAGCGCTGGGGATAGCAGCCGGCGACGACCACCCGCCCGTACTGGCCGCGGCGTTTGAGCTCGAGGGCGCGCACGATCTCCGCCTCGGCCTCCTCGCGCGCGGAGGCGATGAACGAGCAGGTGTTGATGATGACGATGTCGGCACGGTCGGGATCAGGGGATAGCGTGCAGCCCTCGCGAAGGAGCCTGCCCGCGCGAACCTGGAGATCGACCGCGTTTTTCGCGCAGCCGAGCGACACGAGCGCTATCGTCCTATCCCTCATCGTCTCATCCCGTTCAGCGCCGGCGGGAGGTGACCTCGATGACGTTGACGCAGTTGCGAAGCTGGAGGATGATCTGGTTGACGACCCGTTCCGTGCCCAGGACGTCAATGCGCATCCGCGAGACGGTGCCGTCTTCGGTGGGGCCGACGTTCAGCGTCTGGATGTTATAGCCGCGCCCGGAGATGAGCCCGACGATTCGCGCCAACACCCCTGGCCGGTTCTCGACGAAGCAGTTGAGGCGGTAGACCTCGTCCCTGTTGTCAGTTTTTCCCATGCCGGTGATTATATCACAATTCGAATGACACGGTCAACGCGGCGAACAGCGCAATCAGACCGGCAAAGGCCGGAATCAGGGAAAGGGAAAAGACAGCCGCCACCAGCCACAACCTCTGCACATTGTTTTTCATGAGCCGAATTATAACAAACACACCGGATGGAGGTCAATGGACCGACGGATTGATAACGGAATGCGGTTTTGGTATACTGTGCGCCATGGAAAGACTGACTGTGCAGGTGGGCTCGTTCGAGGTGAACTGCTCGATTCTGAGCGAGGGCGGCAGGGCGTGGATCGTCGACCCGGGCCAGGAGGCGGCACGACTGCTCGCTCTTCTCGCGGAACGCTCTCTCAAGCCCGAGGCAATCCTCCTCACCCACGCGCACTTCGACCACATCAGCGCCGTCGCGAGGCTCCAGGCGACATTCCCCGACCTGCCGGTCCTCGTCCACCCGAAGGACATCGCCGTCATCGCCCATCCGTTCAACCAGTATCCTCCGGAATACCCGCCCGTCCCGATGCCGAAGAACGTGAGGGATCTCGCGGACCTGTCCAGCCTGGGCGGACTGTCCGACCTGGAGGCGATCGAGACGCCCGGTCACACGCCCGGCGGCGTCTGCTACTACCTACCGCACTTCTCGTCCAGTCCCCTTCTTCTCTCGGGAGACACGCTCTTCGCCGGCTCGATCGGGCGCACGGACCTGCCTGGCGGCAGTCTGTCGACGCTTTCCGAATCGCTGAAGAAACTCGCCGACCTCCCGTCCGAGACGGTCGTCGTACCCGGGCACGGACCTGAGACGACGATTGGCGAGGAGCGCCGCTCCAATCCCTTCCTGCGCTGAATCCGGGAGGATTCAGATGACGATGTTGTCGAGGTCGGGGATGTGCGTGAGCATCCAGTCGCGGCAGACATCGAGGATCTCGCCGCCGGTGGCCGAGACGTCCATCGTCTCCACCGTGCGCAGGTAGTCGTCGAGCTCGGCGCGCGTCAGGCGCGAAAGCAACTTAGCCATGAGCGGGATGTACGTCGCGGACATCGAGAGCGCGTCCACTCCCATCGCCGCCCAGAGGACGCCGACGATCGGATCCGACGCCGACTCGCCGCATACCTCGACGCGGATGCCGTTGCGCTTCGCCGCGTCGATCGTCAGACGCATCAGCTTCAGCACGGCGGGGTTCGTTGGCTGGTAGAGATGGGCGACCGCCTCGTTGCCGCGGTCCGCCGCCATCGTGTACTGCACGAGGTCGTTCGTGCCGATCGAGAAGAAGCTCACCTCGCGCGCCAGCGCCTCCGCGTTGATCGCTGCGGCCGGCACCTCGATCATCGCGCCCGTGCGGATGTCGTGGTCGTAGGCGATGCCCTTTTCGTCCAGCTCGCGTCTAACCTCGGCGAGCGTCCGCGCCGCCTCGCGCAGTTCCTCGACGCAGGAGATCATCGGGTACATGATCGACACACGGCCGTGTACCGAGGCGCGGAGGATCGCGCGGAGCTGGGTGCGGAAGACGTTGCGGTTGGCGAGCAGGTAGCGGATCGACCTGTTGCCGAGGAACGGATTCGCCTCGGTCGCGGAGATGCCGCGGACGAGCTTGTCGCCGCCGATGTCGAGCATGCGGATGGTTATCGGCGCGTCGGGTCCGAGCGTCGCGGCGAACTCGGCGGCCTCGCGATAGGCGGCGTACTGCTCATCCTCCGTCGGCTCGCGCTCGCAGTTGAGCCACAGGTACTCGCTGCGGTAGAGGCCGATGCCGCGCGCACCCTGGCCGCGCACGTCATCGACCGGCACGCCGGGATGGACGTTCGCATAGAGGACGACCTCGCCGCCATCCTTGAGCGTGCCCGCCGGCGCACGGATCGTCACCTCCTCGGCGATCTCCTTCTGCCGCTCCACGAGATCGGAGAACTCGAGGATCGCCGCAGGCGTCGGCCCGAGCGTGACGGTGCCGCTCGTGCCGTCGAGGAGAATGGTCTCTCCGGCGGTGACCAGCGACGTGATCGAGCCAAGGCCCGTCACGGCCGGGATGCCCATCGCGCGCGCGAGAAGCGCCACATGGCTCGTCGCCGAACCGCCGTTCGTCGCGAATCCGAGCACGAAATCGCGCGGCAGCTGGACGGTCTCCGACGGCGTCAGGTCGTCCGCCACCACGATCGACGGCTTCTTGAGCTCTAGATGGGGATTGCCGCTGAAGCCGGTGAGGGCCTTGAGGAGGCGTCGCTCGACATCGTCGAGATCGCGGACACGCTCGCGGAAGTAATGGTCGTTCATGCGCGCGAACTGGGCGCGCGCGCGGTTCGTCGTGCGGCGGACAGCCGCCTCGGCGTTGAGATGATTCTCCGTGATGTACCGCTCGGTCTCCTCGACGAGCATGGCGTCCTCGAGGAGCATGATGTGGCACTCGAAGATGCGCGTCTCGGCGTGTTCCGTACGATTTCGCAGCGCGGAGATGAGCCCCTCGATGTCGCGGCGCGTCTCGAGCATGGCGCGCCGCAGGCGCCCAAGCTCTTCGCCCTCGCGCCCGGGCTCGATCACGTATTCGGGAACCGGCGCCTCGCCGATGCTGCGGTAGACGAATACGGGACCGACGGCAAAGCCACGGGCCGTCGCGAGGCCCGTGACAGTCTGCATCGGTCGGGTACTGCCGCTACTGCTCATCCGGGATGTCGAACTTGCGCTGCACCAGCGCGTCCAGCTCGTCCAGGACCTCCTGGGCCTGGGGGCCGGTCGCGGAGACGATGAGCGTGGTGCCGCAGACGGCCTCCAGCGTCATCAGCGCCATGATCGACTTGCCGGAGACGACGTT
>CACYCW010000014.1 GCA_902773015.1 uncultured bacterium | reverse complement strand
GACTCGAGGTCCTCCGCCTCGTGCGAGAGGCCGGCGAGGTTCGCGTCGGTCGAGTACTTCTTCTTCGTGCCGACGAAGGCGACGATGCCGCGCTTGGCGAGGAACTCGACCATCTGCGTGCGGCCGGGGAACTTCTTGAGGAGATCCGCGTCGCGCCACGGCGCGTAGACGCCGAACGATGGCTCGAGCACGTTGGTGTAGCGCTCGAAACGCATCTGGTCGTTGCCGCGCCCGGTCGCGCCGTGCACGAGCACCGAGCAACCGGCCTTCTTCATCGCCGGCAGGAGCTTCTGCACGGTGACCGCACGCGCGATGCCCGTCGAGTTCCAGTAGCCGCCGTCATACATCGCCTGGCACTTGAGGGTCTCGAAGCAGATCTCCGCCATTTCCTTCGTGACGTCGACGATGGTCGTCTGCACGCCCGTCGGGGCCATCTTCTTCTTAATGTCATTGATGTCCTTCTCGTCCGGCTGGCCGACATTCGCGCTGAACGCCTTCACCTTCACGCCTGCGTCCTTGAGTACGCAGCAGATGGTCTTCGAGTCCAGCCCGCCCGAGACGCAGACGCCGACGGTCTTGCCCTTGAGATCTTCGAGTTTCATCTTGCTTTTCTCCTTTCTTGAAAATCGGGCGCATATTATAGCACAAAAACGGCTCATTTGCCATACGCCGGGGACGAAAACGGCGGCACGTCCGTCCGCCCCTCCCGCCAGTCGCGGACCGCCTGAAGGCGCGCCTTCAGGTTCGCCTCGCGGCCAAGACCCGATGGCGTGTAGTAGCGGCGGCCGTTCAGCGACTCGGGCAGACACGACATGCGGGCGATCTTCTCGTCCGTGTCGTGGGCGTAAGTGTAGCCCTTGCCGTAGTTGAGCTCGCGCATGAGCCGCGTGGGGGCGTTGCGGATGTTGAGCGGCACCGGCTCGGCCATCCGATCCTGCGCGTCCGCCGCCGCGCGCAGGTAGGTCTGCTCCATCGCGTTCGACTTCGGCGCGAGCGCGAGGTAGACGACGATCTCGGTGAGGTGGACGTTGCATTCGGGCACACCGAGGTTGTGGCAGGCGTTCCACACCGCATCCGCCAGGAGGAGCGCGTTCGGGTCGGCGAGGCCCACGTCCTCGGAGGCGAACCGAATGCAGCGCCGGGCGATGTAGAGAGGGTCTTCGCCGCCCTCGAGCATCCGCGCGAGCCAGTAGACTGCGGCGTCCGGGTCAGAGTTGCGCATCGACTTGTGCAGGGCGGAGATGATGTTGTAGTGCTCCTCGCCGTGCTTGTCGTAGATGAGCGCCTTGCGGCTCACCACCTTCGCGAGCGTCTTCACGGTGAGCTCTGGATGGCCGTCCGCCCCGACATCGCAGTTGGCGACGGCGGTCTCTAGCGTGCCGAGCGCGCTGCGCGCGTCGCCGTTGGCGAAGATCGCGATCTTGCGCATGATCTCGTCCGTGCACGTGACGCCGAGGTGTCCGAGCCCGCGCTCGCTCGTGAGCGCGCGCCGGAGGAGTCGCACGAGGTCGTCCTCGGTGAGCCCGTTCAGCACGAACACCTTGCACCGCGACAGGAGCGCCGAGTTGACCTCGAAGGACGGGTTCTCTGTCGTCGCGCCGATGAGGATGATCGACCCCTGCTCGACGTAGGGGAGGAAGGCGTCCTGCTGCGCCTTGTTGAAGCGGTGGATCTCGTCGATGAAGAGGACGGTGCGCACGCCGAGCTGGCGCCCCTTCTCGGCGTGCGCCATGATCTCCTTGATCTCCTTGATGCCGCTCGTCACGGCGGAGAAGTTGACGAACTCGGCCTTCGTCGCGTTGGCGATGACATTGGCGAGAGTGGTCTTGCCGACACCAGGCGGGCCCCAGAGGATCATCGAGGGAATCTGGTCGCGCTCGATCATCTGCCGCAGGATGCTGCCCTCGCCCACGAGGTGCTCCTGGCCGACGAACTCCGAAAGATCGCGCGGACGCATCCGCGAGGCGAGCGGCTGCGTGGCCGCGCCGGGCTTGGCTTCCGCGGGGTCGATCCCCTCGATGAGTGACATCTGTTGCATCTGACTGCTCTCCTGGCCGGGCCCCTCACCCCGTCGAGGCGACAGAGAGACCAAACCGCTGACGGGTATTATACCAAAAAGATGCCGCGGCTACATTGCACCAGCGCGGCCGGCTTCACTTGTCCTTCGATGCCCGTTCCCTCAGCCAGCCGACCAGGAAGTTCAGGTACTCCTCGGCCGAGCGGAGTGAACCGGACTCCACCGGCTTGTGCCCGCCCTGCGAATCGGGCGCGTAGATCACGATCGGCAGGTTGAGGTCGGTGAACTGGAAGGCGTCCGTGGCGCCGTTCGCCCGCATCAGTTCCGGCGGCTCGTCCGGCCAGCAACGGCACATCGCCGCGAAGAGGTCGCGAACGAGCGGATCGTTCGGGTCGTTCACGACCGGCGGCACGCAGTAGAGCGTCTCCGGCTCCAGCCCCGTCTCACGGCGGATGAGCGCCGTCAGGTCGGCGACGTCGTTCTTCCCGACATAACGGAAGGAGAACGTCACCGACGCCTCGCCCGGAATCGAATTCGGCGCGTCGCCCGCGCTGAGAATCGTCGGTGCGAGCGTCGAGCACCAGCCCCCGTCCGGCGGCGGTTTCGGATACGCCGCCAGGATCCGCTCCGTCGCGACGACGATCTTCGGGATGGCGTTGTCGAGTTTCCAGGGAATCGAGGAGTGTCCGCCGCGGCCCTTCGCCGTCAGCCGAAAGCCCCAATGCCCCTTCTGCGCGATCCTGAGCTTGTTCGTCTCACCACCGCCGGTGTCGCCGACGAGAATCATCTTCGTCGGCGCGTAGCCGGCGCGACGCAGCAGCGTACACGTCGGCACCTTGCCGACGCAGCCGTCCTCGTCCGTCGCGATGAATGCGCCGACGGACGCCTTGCCCTTCAGCGCCACGAGAACCTGCGCGATGAGCGCCGCGTTGACCTTGGTGTCGCAGGCGCCACGGCCATAGATCTCGTCGCCGACGATCTTCGGCACGAACTGCTCGGGACTCGCCGCGGGCACCACGTCGATGTGCGAGACGAAGGCGTACTCGCACGTCTTGCCCGGAACGGTCGACGCATAGAATGCGTCGCGGCCCTCCTCCGTCCGCTCGACATGGCAATAGACGCCGCGCGACGCAAGATAGTTGGTCATGTAGGCGACCGCCCGGTTGCATTCGGGAATGCTGCGGGACTCGCTCGGAATCGAGATGAGACCCTTCGCGAATTCGACGTCGAGAGGGATCGCAGCGGCCGCCTGACCGACCTTCCGCACGTGCGTCTCGAGCCGCGCCGCCGCCGTCGCGGACTCGTCCATTTCCGCCGGAAGCCCCTCGCGGAACGGACGAAACCGAAGATACGGCTTCTCGCATCCCCGCCCGAGCGCGACCTGCATCTCATTGTCCCGCGCGTCGGCGGCGAAGACGCAGATCTCAGACTCGATCGTGGTCGACGAGCAGATCGACCACGTCTGGAGGACATGGCGGCCGCCAGGAAGCGGACCGTTGTGCGCCGTCAGCACGGCGCGCAGGTCATCGACGCCGAGGGCGCCCTTCGCCGGCTTCACCGAGAACGGGAACGGCCTGCCCTTCGGCCACTCGCGCCCAGTCAGCAGGCGGATCGCCTGGCGAAAGCGCCCGGTATTGTTCGGATGCTCGAACGTCTGCTCGACGTTCTCAGGATAATCCTTCGTCGCATACGAACCCTGATACGCCTTCGCGAAGTTGAACCGGTCCTTGCCGTCCCAGAATCCCTTCGTCCGCGCGTTCTCCACCAGACCCGGCGAGACGCGGATCTCGTCCGGCCGGTAGCCTTCAAGCTCGTAGACGGTGTAGAGGTTGGGCATGATCGTCACCTCGTCGTCGGGGCACCTCACGGCGACGTAGTGGCGTCCGTGGACGACCTGCACTAGCCACGCCTCGTCGCGGTCGGCGACCGTGTAGATGCGCGCCGCCGGCGCATAGCCGTATCTCTCCACCATCTCGCAGATGATGCGGACGCCATCACGTGCGCTCGTCGCGCGTTCGCCGACGGCCCGGCGGAGGTTGAACTTGATGCCGCCCTCGGTCAGCAGCGACGGATCGTCCATCCGTTCGGGCGTCTCGCCGCCGGCGTCGCTGACGACCAGCACGCCCTTCTCGTTGAGAAAGGTGTCGGCATTGCCGTCGCCGTAGGGGAACTTCACCTCGCCCCAGTAGCAGGCGAGCGTGTGCGCGACCTGGGGGATGCGCGGGTTGCAGCCTTCCGTCGCCGGCAGGAACGTGCCGACGGGCCAGTCGCGCGCCGGCACGATGCCGTGATGCGCCGTGAGTGGCGGCCAGTCGTCCTCGTTGTGCCCGACGATGACGCGTCCGGTGGCGGACGCCTTCCTGCCCACGACGAACGTCATGCAGGCGTCGGCCGACAGCAGCACACCTACCGCGACCAGCAGAATCATCACCTTGTTTCTTGATTTCATACTCATAGTTTTAGCCGAAGACTGAACGGTAGAAGGTCAGGTCGGAGGTGGCGAACTTCCGGGCGCCGGCCTCGTCCTCTGGGAAACTGTAGTCATAGTGGACGGTGAAGCGCGGCGGAACGCGCTCGAGCTCCATGAGCCGCTTCACCTCGCGAAAGTCGACGATGCCCTGTCCGGCCGGCACCAGCACGCGCTTCCAATCCATGCCCGAACCATCGAGGGCGAAGTGGAAGTCCTTGAGGCAGACGATGTCAATCCAGGGGGCGACCGCCCCGAGCGTGTGATCCCAGGAGGGACCGCCCTCGGCGCGCACGTGCATCGGATCGTACTGGATGCCGAGGAGCTTCGGGTCGTAGTCCTTCACAAGTGACGCGAGATCCCACACGAGCGACCCCAGCAGCGGCACCTTGCGGTTGTAAGTCGAGTGGTTCTGGTAGCACGCCTTCAGCCCCGACTTTTCCGCAAGGGCGACGAGCGAGTCGAATCCGCGGCGGAAATCATCCATGTTCTGGGCATGCGTCTTCGCGCGGTCGTACCTGAAGTATGCGCCGCGAAAGCTCCTGAAGCCCGCGTCCTTCGCCGCCCGAACGATCGTCTCGGCGCCAGGATCGTCCCCCCGCAGGAACGAGACCACGATGTTGTCGGCCTTGAGTCCGGCGCGATCCGCGGCGACCTTGGCCGCCCTGAGATCGCGGGCGGCCCGCTCCGGTTCGACGAAGCCGCCCGGGCGCACCGTCCACTCCACCCCGTCATAGCCGCAGGAGCGGATGAACTCCGCCGCGCGGGACGGATCCTTCAGGAACTGGAACACCCGCGAGAAGGCGTGGTATTCGCATTTGCCCGGATGGCAGCATGCCGAGGCAACGGCCCTCGCGCACCCGACCGAGGACACGGTGGCAGCGGCGATTCCCCCAAGGAAGCCGCGTCGACTGATTCTTTCGCGTTTCATAACACTTTAAGACGACTGGATGCCTTTCCACTTGATGTACACACCATCCAGATTCGTCCATATTGTACCATAATATCATCCCGCTGAGAAGCACGAAGTCAAACGGCGCTAAAATCGCCGCAAGTTCTTTCTGGGTACTTTGCGAATCATCCAGTCCAAGCTTGCGCAACTCTTCGCGGAGGCGGCTCAAG
>CACYCW010000013.1 GCA_902773015.1 uncultured bacterium | reverse complement strand
ATGGTTCAAAAGACGGCGCGGATGTCGGCGCAGTCGGTGACGCCGATGAATTCGCCGCAGCGCACGCCGTTCTTGAAGCAGAAGAGCGCTGGAATAGACATGACACCGAAGCGCGCGGCGAGGTCTGGTGCCTCATCGACATTGACCTTGACGACCGTGAGGTCCGGCATCGCCGGCTCAAGTTCCGCGGCGATCTTCTGGCCCATCAGCTGGCATGGTCCGCACCAGGTCGCCCAGAAGTCGACCAGCACCTTGCCGCTCGCGATTGCCGCGTCAAATTCCGCAGCGGTCTTCACTTCCTTGTGCATGTCTGCCCCTCCTTTGAGTCCTTTACCTGCCAGCCCTTGGCGGCGATCTCGTCGCGCAGACGGTCTGACTCGGCCCAGTTGCGCTCCTTGCGTGCGGCGGCGCGCCGGTCGAGAAGAGCCTGGATGTCGGCGGGAATCTCCGCCGCCACGGCGCGTCCGAAGAATATGACGCCGAGCACTTCGTCAAGGCGGCGGAAAACGCCGAGAATCGCCGCGCCTTCGACACTCGTTGCCGCGCCATGAAGGAACGCATTAGTCTCGCGGACGAGTTCGAAGAGGGCCGCGAAGCCCTTCGGCAAGTTGAGATCGTCGTTCACCGCCTCGGTAAACTCGGCGAGCCGACGCTTCGCGAATTCCGGTGGCTCGGCCGCCGGAGCCACGGAGCCGGCCAGGCTCTCCAGCTTCGACACGCACTCGTCAATGCGGGCGAGCGACTTGCGCGCATCCTCGAGCGCGTCGAAGGCAAAGTTGAGCCCGCTGCGGTAGTGGGCGTTGATGAGCACGTAGCGGATCTCACGGCCGCTGTAGCCCTTCTCGATGAGATCGCGGAGGGTGTAGAAGTTGCCGAGCGACTTGGACATCTTCTCGCCGTTCACGCGCAAGTGGGCGCAGTGCATCCAGGTCCTGACGAACTCCTTGCCGGTGGCGGCCTCGGCCTGGGCGATCTCGTTCTCGTGATGGGGGAAAAGATTGTCGATGCCACCGGTGTGCAGGTCGAATGTCTCGCCGAGATACTTCATCGACATCGCGGAGCACTCGATGTGCCAGCCGGGACGGCCGCGGCCCCATGGGGAGTCCCAGCCGACGGGGCCGTCGGAGGGCTCCCACGCCTTCCAAAGCGCGAAGTCGCCGACGTTCTCCTTGTCGTACTCGTCGGCCGCGCAACGGAGGCCCGTTCGCTGGCTGTCGAAGTCGATGTGTGCGAGCTTGCCGTAGCCCGGGAACTCCCGCACCTTGAAGTAGACCGAGCCGTCCTCGCTCTGGTAGGCGATGCCCTTCTCCATCAGCTTCGAGACGAGCGCGATCATCTCGGGAATGTGGTCGGTCGCCGCAGGATAGACCTCGGCCGGCTGGATGTTGAGCTTCCTGAGGTCGGCGAAGAACGCGTCCTTGTACGTCCGGGTGTAGTCCGTGAGCGGCACGCCAGCGGCGTTCGCGCCCTTGATGGTCTTGTCGTCGACGTCGGTGAGGTTCATCACCTGGCGCACCTTCATGCCGTCGAACTGGATGACGCGGCGGAGAATGTCCTCGAACGCGTAGGCGCGGAAGTTGCCGATGTGCGCGAAGTTGTAGACGGTGGGTCCGCAGGTGTAGAGGCGGACGGTGTTCTCGGCGAGGGGCTTCAGCTCCTCGACGCGGCGGGACAGGCTGTTGAAGACCCTCATGACGCGATCAGCCCCAGCTGCGACAGGGTGCCCTTTATCTGCTCAAGGTTGCGCTCGGCCGTCTCGCAGAGCGGCAGGCGAAAGACCCGCTCGAGACGGCCCATCAGCGCGAGCGCCTCCTTGACCATCACCGGGTTGACGTCGATGAAGAGGTCGTGGAAGAGCCTGTAGTAGCGGGCGTGGTACTCGCGCGCCCTGACGAAATCACCAGCAAGCGCGAAGCGCACCATGTCGCCCATCTCCCTGGGAATCACGTTCGAGGCGACGGAGATGACACCCTCGGCGCCGACCGCGATCATCGGCAGCGCGAGCGAGTCGTCGCCGGAGAGGACGGTGAAGTCGGGCAGGAGGTTCTTGATGGCGCTCACGCGCTCGACCGAGCCCGCGGCCTCCTTGATCGCGATGACGTTCGGATGCTTAGCGAGACGCACGACGACGTCAAGCGGAATCTCGCGCCCGGAGCGCCCCGGCACGTTGTAGAGGATTACGGGCAGCCCGAGGTCAGCGACCGTCATGAAGTGGCGGTAGAGCCCCTCGGCGTTGGGCTTGTTGTAGTAGGGCGTCACCTGCAGCGACGCGTCCGCCCCGCCCATGGCGATGGCGGCGCGGGTGAGGGAGACGGCCTCCGAAGTGGAATTGGCACCGGTGCCGGCGATGATCTTCGCGCGCCCGGCGGCGAACTCGATGGTCTTCTCGATGACACGATGATGCTCCTCATGCGTCAGCGTCGGGGACTCGCCGCTCGTGCCGACGGCGCAGATGCCCTCGACACCGCCGGCGACCTGCTCCTCGACGATCGCCTGCAGCCTGCCGTAGTCGACCGCGCCGTCCTTCGCGAACGGGGTCACCATGGCTGTAATCGTTCCAGAGATCTTCATGGCGGAATATTATATCACATTGTGGAGGATCGGTGAAAGGCGCTAGCGCTCGACGGGAAGCCCCCAGCTCTCGAGCTTGGTGGCCATCCAGTCGAAGGCGGCCTCGTGCATCACCTTCGACCGGGCGTTGGGAATCACGGGCCCGCACGCGACACGGATGTCGAACGAGGTGTTGACGGGACCGAAGTCCTTGAGCACGTTTCGAAGAATCCCTTCTTTGCGCGTCGGCTGGCAGCGGGTGTCGACGACGATCGGCACGACGGGGCACCCCGCCCTCTCGGCGAGCTTCGCACCGATCGAGGAGTACTTCTGGCGACTGAACGTCTCGTAGCGCGCGCCCTGCGGGAAAATGAGGAAGCTGTCGCCCGAACTGATGCGCTCCTGCCCGACCTTGAGGATGTGCAGAAGGTCCTCACGCGGCGACTGGCGGCTGATCGGCACCATGCGCATGTGCTCAGCGGCCTTCTCGAGAAACGGCAAATGGGCGAGGGACGCCTTCGCGACATAGCTGAACGGCCCGAACGTGTGAAGAATCGGCGGCAGCAGAATCGTCTCGGTCATCGACATGTGATTCGAGAGGTACATGACGGGCCCATCGTAGTCTCGACGCCCCCCGAAACCCTCGACGATGACGTTCATGCCAAGACGCTCCGCCGTGGTGACCGTGGAGAAGCAGACGTTCACCCATTTCTCAGTCGTGAGACGCCCGAGCGGCTCGGTGATGGCACAGTAGGGGAAGACGCGCGCGATGCCCAGCGAGTAGCGCAGCGTCGTCCAGAACCCGGGCTTCGCGCGACGAGGCGCGCGGCGAGCGTCGGGTGTGCAATAGCCGCCGGTCTCACGCAGCTCGCGCTGGAACTCCTCAAGGGTCGTCCTGGTCATCCCTCGCCGCCTTCCACGGGCTTTTCCTTGGCCTTCTCCTCGGCGTCCTTCGCCTCGCGGACGCGCTTGAGCTCCTCCTGGATGGCCAGGAGTTGTTGGCGCTGCTCGGCGCGATCGGCCTCGCGCTGAGCGCGTTCGGCCTCGCGCTGGGCCTCGAGCTCGGCCTTCTGCGCCTCGAAAGCGGCGGCGGCCTTGGCGCGCTGCTCGGCGTCTTGCTGGGCGCGCATCTGGCGCCGCGCGCGCAGCGACCTGCCCAGCAGTGGCTGCTTGGCGGGCGTCCCCTTTCCGCCCCCGGCCTTCGCCGTCGCATCGGCATCCTTCGCGGAGTTGCCGCCGAGCTTCAGAGAGACCTCGATATCCCCCTTGGCAATCGTCATCGAGGCCTCGGCCGGGTCGGCGGTCTTCACCTCCCATCCGTTGCGCTTCTCACCGACCTTCAGGTAGTAGTGCACCGGAGCCTTGGGGTCGGAATTGTCCGTGAACCCGACGGCCGTCGCGCCTTCCGGAGTGACGTTGATGACCGAGAAGTGAATGGAGCTCTGGAGCTTCTCCTGCTCCTGCGTCAGCTGACGCGCATCGGCGGAGGTGGAGCGGGTCACCTCGCTCGGAAGCTTCGTCGGGTCGAAGTCGGGCGGCAACGGACCGAACATCTGCCTGTCGACGATTGACTGGTAGCGCGAGTACGGCTGGCGCTCGGCGGACGCGACAAGCGTCACCATCATGGCCAATGCTGACAGGATGAGTCTCATGTCCCCATATTATATCAAAAAAACGTCACCTATGCGTAACGCTCATCCACCCGTGTACTCGCGCACGACGGCACGGTCGTCAAATGGATGCTTCACGCCGGCGATCTCCTGCGTGGTCTCGTGGCCCTTGCCGGCGATGATGATGACATCGCCCTCTGCGGCCGCGGCAAGCGCCAGATGAATCGCCGCTCGACGATCGGGCTCGACCCAGCAGCCACCGGCATCATCCGCCGCTCGCACACGGGCAACGCCCGCACGAATCGCGTCGATGATCTTCAGCGGATCCTCGCTGCGCGGATTGTCGCTCGTGATGACAAGCCGGTCGGCCAGGCGGGCACAAGCCTCGCCCATGAGCGGACGCTTCATCGGATCCCGGTCGCCGCCGGCGCCGAACACCACCCAGAGGCGTCCCGAGGTGAAGCCACGCGCGGCGGCGAGCATTTTCTCCAGTCCGTCCGGGGTGTGGGCGAAGTCGACGTAGACCTTCGCGCGCGCCGCGCAGGGGACGAGCTCAAGGCGCCCCCAGCGCGGCTTCAAGGTCGGGATCAGCGCCTGGATCGTCTCGTGCGGCACGCCCGACGCCTCGGCAAGCGCCGCCGCGACAAGCGCGTTCGACTTGTTGTAGTCACCGACAAGCTGAAGACCCGTGAGGTCGTACGCGGCGGCGGGGATGGAAACGGGAATGACATTGAGCGGCAGCGCGCCGACGGCATTGAACATCTCGCGTCCGTAGCCGCCGTCAAGGCAGACGATGTAAGGCGGGAAGTCGCGACGGCCCAGGTACGGAGGCGGCGGCACCTCACCCCAGCGTGCATGCGCGATCTGCCGCGCGAAGTCGAGCTTCACGTCGAAGTATGCGGCCATCGTCTTGTGGTAGTCGAGATGGTCCTCCGAGAGGTTGGTGAAGGCGCCGCCGGAGAAGACGGTGTCTCCCGTGCGGTGCTGGTGAATCGCGTGGGACGAGACCTCCATTACGCAGTCCGTGCAGCCGTTCGCCTCCATCGCGGCGAATATCTCGCGAAGCGTCGCGAGGGGCGGCGTGGTGTAGCCTGTGGAGAAGCGCCGCACGCCGTCGAAGACCTCGACGGTGGTGACGTAGCCGCACCTGCGGTCGGGGACGGCATCGATGAACGCAGCGGCGATCCAGGTCGTCGTCGTCTTGCCGTTGGTGCCGGTCACGCCCCAGTAGCGCATCAGTCCCGAACCCCCTTCCAGTCCGCGAAGCGCCGGGCGGCCAGCGCCCGGTACTTCGCGCCGGTGCCACCGTTCACGAACGGGTCGATGGTGATGCCGCCGCGAGCGGCGAACTTGCCGTAGACCTCGAGATAGCGCGGCTTGAGAAGACGCTCGAGATCGTCGTAGATGACATTGACGACATCCTCGTGGAAGTCGCCGTGGTTGCGGAAGCCGAAGAGATAGAGCTTGAGGGACTTCGATTCGACGAGCCGCCGCGCAGGGATGTAGCGAATCGTGAGCGTCGCGAAGTCAGGCTGGCCGGTCTTGGGGCAAAGCGTCGTGAATTCCGGCGCGGTGAACGTGACCCAGTAGTCGCGCTCGGGATGGCGATTCGCGAAGGCATCCAGGACGGACGGGTCGTAGTCCTTCGGCGCGGCGACCGTCGCGCCGAGGATCTTGAGTTCCTTCAGGTCTTTTCGCATGGTCATTTCCCTTTCGCAAAGCGCTCTTTGCCAGACGGTGCGACGCGCCGCCGAGACCGCCGTCACTTCCGGCGGGCGAGCATCTCGTGGTATTCAGAATAGCTTCCCTCGAACCAGGTCGTGCGGCCCTTGCCCTCGAACGCGAGAATGTGCGTGGCGATGCGGTCGAGGAACCAGCGGTCGTGCGAGACGACCATCACGCAGCCGCCGAACTCCTGGAGCCCTTCCTCAAGCGAGCGCAGCGTCGCGACATCGAGGTCGTTCGTCGGCTCGTCGAGGAGCAGCAGGTTGCCGCCGCTCGTCAGGAGCTTCGCGAGGTGCACACGGTTGCGCTCGCCGCCGGAGAGGACGCCGACCTTCTTCTGCTGCTCGCTGCCGCGGAAGTTGAATCGGCTCACGTAGGCGCGCCCGTTCATCATCGTCGTTCCCGCAAGCTTCACAAACTCGCCGCCGCCGGTAATGGCCTCGTAGACCGTCTCGTCCGGCTTGAGCTCGCTGCGCGTCTGGTCGACGTACGAGAGTTTCACCGTGTCCCCTACGCGCAACTCGCCCGCGAGGGGCTTGAGCTGCCCCGTGATGAGCTTGAAGAGCGTCGTCTTGCCCGCCCCGTTCGCCCCGATCACGCCGACGATGCCGCCGCGCGGCAGGTCGAACGAGAGATCGTCGTAGAGCACCTCGCCGTCAAATCCCATCTTCACGTGCTCCGCCCGCACGACCAGATCGCCGAGCCGCGGACCGGGCGGGATGCGGATGACGAGATCGTCCTCGCGCACGCTGACCTCCTGCTTCTGCAGCTCCTCGTAGCGCTCGACGCGCGCCTTCGCCTTGGCGTGACGGCCCGACGGATTGGTCTGGATCCACTTGAGCTCGTTCTCAAGCATCCGCTGACGCGACTTCTCGACCTTCGCTTCGCGCGCGAGCAGCGCCTCCTTCTGCTTGAGCCACTCGGTGTAGTTGCCCTTGTAGGGATAGCAGATGCCGTGATCGAGCTCGAGAATCCAGTCCGTGACGTCCGAAAGGAAGTAGCGGTCGTGCGTGACGACGATGAGCGTGCCGGCGAACGTCTTGAGATAGGCCTCGAGGCGGAACGTCGTCTCGGCGTCGAGATGGTTCGTCGGCTCGTCAAGGAGAAGGACGTCCGGATTGGAGAGCAGGAGTCGGGCGATCGCGACGCGGCGGCGCTCACCGCCGGAGAGGACGCCGACCGACCGCGCGCCATCGGGGCAGCCGAGGTCGGCCATGCGACGCTCGACGAGATTCTCGAGATTCCAGTAGTCGTTCTGGTCGATGATCGCCTGGAGGCGCTCCATCTCCGCCGCGGCCTTGGGGTCGTCGAGCTCGCAGCAGAGGTCCTCGTATCGCGTCACCATCGCCTGCGCGTCGGCGACGCCCTCCATCACCGTCTCGAGGACGGTCTTCGAGTCATCGAGCTCCGGCTCCTGCGGGAGGTAGCCGACCTTCGTGCCCTTTGCGACCTGCACCGTGCCCATGAGCTCGGTGTCGAGCCCGGCGAGGATCCTGAGGAGGGACGACTTGCCGGCGCCGTTCGCGCCGATGACGCCGATGTGCGCCCCGTAGAAGAAGCTGAGGTTGACGTCCTTGAGGATCGTCTTCGCGCCCTGCTGTTTCGTGACGTCGATGAGACTGAACTGGTACTCGCCGGCCATTGCTGCCTCCTGAAGTCTTAGCGTATGAAATCCAGCAGGCGCACCGTCTCCGGCGCGATCTCAGCGGTGGCGACGCCGCCGCTGAAACGCCAGGTCTCTCCCGTGATGCGTTCCTTCGCCGCAGTCGCGCCCGTGAGCGCGCGCACGCGCACCTTCATGGGCGTCTGCGTCGAGTTGAAGACCGTGACGTAACGGTCGCCGAACTGCTCGGCGAAGACGCCCTCGCGCTCGTTCTCCGAGACCGCGAGACGGTTGACCGCGCGCCAGCCGGCGGACGAGATCTCGCGCTGGAGCGTGCCGTACTTCAGGAAGAAGTGGCGATGGCGATTGTAGAGTTCGGGACGCGTGAAGTAGTGCGCTCCCGACGCGTTCGGCGAGAAGAAGCTCGACATGAGCCCGTAGGCGAGGCAGCGGTGGAAGTACTTCTCGACCATCTCGTCCGTCAGGTTCTCGAACTTGACGTTCATCAGAAAGCAGTAGGGCTTGCCGTAGGCCATCGCCGTGCGGTAGAGCAGGTCGCGGTCGCTCTGGGGACGCCACTCACCCTCGCCGCGCACGATCCACTTGCACTCCTGGCCACCGTAGTCCACGAACGGGATGAGCCAGGGCCACGAGTAGGGCGCGCCGTTCGCCTGCATGATGCGCCCCATGGCGTGCACGCGCTCGGAGACACTCCTCACGTACTCGTAGATGGAGAGCGCCGTCGTGACGCCCGGCGTGCGCGTCAAGGGATCCCAGCAGAGCGGCGTGCGGGAGTAGTGGTAGTTCTCCCGGCGGAAGTCGATGCGCGGAGGCAGGTGGCACTCGGCGGAGTCGATGTACTCGCCGTCCACGCCCTCGGGAAACGTCTTGCCGGCGTAGCGCTTCTCGAACTGCGGCCCGGCGAGCTTCACCTCGTATTCGCCGCCCGGAATGCCGGGCAGCGCGTTCATGTTCCAGCAGGCGCCGCGGCACCAGGGCCGGTCGCAGATCTTGCCGGTGATGTTGCCGTTGATGTCGTGATAGGTCGAGGCGACCCACGCCTTCGCGTAGACGGGGCCCTTCGGATTCGCGGCGGCCTCGCGCGCATGGGCGAGCGCCGCCTCCATCGTGAGCTCGTTGGTGCTGGCGACATTCATGTTCATCCACCAGCTCGTCGGCTCGGTGTAGTGGGTGGTGAGGATGCCGTGCGCGTCGTCCCACGCCGTCTCGCCATCCCCTTCCTTGATTCCGAATCCGAAGTCCTGCCAGCCCTCGACCTGGCTGATCTTGCGAAACGCCATCCAGATGCCGTGCTTGCGGATGCGCACGGTGTAGTACTGCGGGAAGATCTGCGCATAGCGCTCGAGCGCACCGCGGAAGCCGTCCTTCCCGTCAAGACGAAAGGCGACGAACTTGAAAGAGGCGTCCTTCTTCTCCTTCGAGAAGCCGAGGTCGAAGGCGATGAAGAGCCGGCGGAGACATCCGTTGCCGACGACGCGGAAGATGGCCGGTGCGTCGGGGTCGTAGCCCAGCGCATAGGTGGTGCCGCCGGCGCGGACGGCGCCGAAGGGCCAGCGTGAGAGCGCGCACTCGCCGCAGCGTGGGTTCATCACGTTGCGGAACTGGCCATTGCCCATCGGCATCTCCGTGCGCGGATCGTCCAGCCAGGTGAGCTCGCCCTCGGGGAGCGGAATCGAGCAGACGAAAGTGACCGCGCGGTCGGCATCGGTAAGGGAGTCGAGTCGCGCGTCGAAGAAGGTCGCCCCGTCGCGCGTGGTGCGCTTCATACCGAGCCGCAGCCCCTTCACCGTCGCGCCGTCGGAGATGGCCGCCCAGCCGTCCCCTGCCTTCGCCGCGTCATGCAGGAGGAACGCCGCCTCGTGGGCCGGGTTCGCGACCTGCACCGGCGTGGTGTCGAATGTCGCGAAATTGTCCGCGGCGAACGTGCGCAGCACCGGCGAACGGAAGCGGACGCGTCCGTCGCGATGGCGGAGCAGGAGATAGCAGTCGGCACGAAGGACGGGCTTCTCGGGGGTGATGACCACGACACCGCGCTGCCAGCCCAGTCCGGCGCGCGCGGTGAAGCAGTGCTTCTGACCGTAGAGGCTCGTGCCATCCTCATAGCGCAGGTCGACGTAGATCGAGTAGCCCGGGTCGGGGACGCTCTTCTCGGTACCGGCCTCGAAAAGCGATTCGGCGAAAATGGCGAACGGCCGCCGGCCAATCTCCTTGAGCGAGACGCTCCAACCGACGCCGTTCATGGCAGCGCGATCGGTGCCGTTGTCGAGCACGAACTCCGCGCCGTCAAGGCGCGCCGTTGCGGGCGCCTTGGCGAAGAGGTGAAATGCCTTCTCCTTGAACGTGAGGGGCTTGTCAGCGCCAGTGGCGTAGATCACCGCGCGATACACCTCGCCATCCGTGATCATGGCCATCGAAGCGCCCGCCGCAACCAGGACGAGAGCAAGCGTAATCAGCTTCTTCATCGTGCCGGTCCTTCTTCGGTGTCAGCGCGCACCAGGCACGGCATCACTTCTGCGCGCCCGCCTCAGCGCTCTCGTGGGCGAGGCCGCCGCCGAGCGCACGGTAGAGACGGATGAGGTCAAGCGTGATCTGACCGCGGGAAATCACGAACTCCTCCTCGAGCTGCAGGCGACTGCGCTGCGCGTCGAGGACGTTGTTGAAGTCCTTGAGACCGTTCTTGTAGAGGTCCTGGGAGATCGTAACCGCGTCAGTCGCGGCCTGGACCGCGCCCTTGAGGGCCTGGTAGCGGTGGTACTCCTGGCTATAGGCGCTGTAGGCATCGCGCACCTCCCCGTAGGCGTTCTCGATCGCCTGCTCGTAGGCGAGAGCGAGCTCGTCCACGCGCGCCTCGGTCCGCTTGACGTTCGCGTAGATCGCGCCGCCCTGGAAGATCGGCCAGCTCGCGGAGGGACCGAGCGAGGCGAGGAAGGCGTCACGGGAGAAGAGCCGTGTCGAGCTCACGTTCTGCCAGCCGACGGCCCCGGTCACGAAGAGACGCGGGAACCAGGCGGCCTTCGCAACACCGATGCGGGCGGTCTGCGCGGCGAGCGAACGCTCGGCGGAACGGACGTCTGGGCGGGCGCGGATCATGTCCAGCTTCAGGCCGGCGACCTTCTCTGGCGCGAGCAGCCAGTCGCGGTGGGCCGCAGGAGGCGCAAGAGTCGCATGCAGCGAGCCCGGCACCTCGCCGGCGAGGATGGTGAGGGAGTTCTTCAGGGCCTCCTCCTGGGCGAGAAGCTGCGGGATGCGCGCGCGCGTCTGGCGCACGATGTAGGCGCACTGGTTCACGGCGAGCTCGTCACCGATGCCAGAATCGAGGCGGGACTTCAGGATGTCGTAGGTCTCGGACTGCAGCACGAGATTGGTGCGAGCCACCTCGATGCGCGCCTGGGTGGTGCGCAGGTTGATGTACTGTGTGCCGATCTGGGTCGTGAGCGACACCCAGGCGTCGGCGACCGTCCAGCCCATGGCCTCGGCCTGGGCGAGCGCGGCCTCGCAAAGACGACGCGTACCGCCGAAGATGTCGATCTCCCACGAGCCGTCGAGCGCGAAGTTGCGAGCGTTGTAGGTGTTCTTGCCGCCTGAGGTGCGAAGCGAGTTCCAGCGGCGCGCCCAGCCGGCGCCAAGCGAGAATTCGGGCAGGAAGTCGGCGTAGCTGCCCACCAGCTCGTACTCGCTCTGCTCGAGGCGCTTCTGCGCCATCAGATAACCGACGTTGTTCGAGACACCACCCTCCACGAGCTGCACCAGCACGGGGTCGTCGAAGCGGTTCCACCACTGCTCGATGACGTCCTTAGACACCTCGACGCGCGTATCGGCATCGGCTGCGGCCGCCGCATACTCGCAGCTTGCCGTGAGATTCGACGTCGGCTGCCCCGCATCAGGCAGCGGACGCTCGGGAACATTGAGTTCCGGCTCGGCATATTCGGGACCTACCGAGGGAAGTGACGAGCAGCCGACCGCGATGGCAAGGCCGGCGACCAGCGCGATGACGGACGAATTGAGTCTCTTCATGAATCCTCTTCCAAAAAATCAGTTCTTGTAGGTCACGATACCGCGCCCCTTGCGAATGACGCCGATCACAGAATAATGCTGGTGCTGCGCCTTCAGGATGTTCGTCGCCTTCGTGAGCTCCTTCTTCGGCACGATGATCACGTAGCCGATGCCCATGTTGAAGACGCGGTACATCTCCTCGATGTCGACCTTGCCCTGGTTCTGGATGAACTTGAAGATCGTCGGCACCTCCCAGGAGGCGCGATCGATCTCGGCGTTCACGCATTTCGGCAGCACGCGCGGGATGTTGTCGGGGAAGCCGCCTCCCGTGATGTGCGCCATGCCGCTGATCTTGACCGAGCGCATGAGCGCGGATACGGGGCGCAGGAAACTGCGGTGAACCGCCAGGAGCGCGTCTCCGAACGTCTGGTTCGTGCCCGGCAGCTTGTCCTTCCACGAGCACTGGCAGAGGTCGAAGATCACGTGGCGAGCAAGCGAGAAGCCGTTCGTCTGCAGACCACCGGACGGTAGGCCGATGATGACGTCGCCGGCGCGAATCGACTTGCCGGTGACGAGCTTCGACTTCTGTACGCAACCGACGATCGTCCCGACGAGATCGTACTCGCCCGCCGGATAGAGGCCGGGCATCTCGGCGGTCTCGCCGCCGAGAAGCGCCATCTTGTTCTCCCGGCACGCCTTGCAAAGGCCCGTGACGACCGCACGGAACTGCACCGGGTCGACCTTCGCCGCGCCCACGTAGTCCATGAAGAAGAGCGGCTTCGCCCCCTGCACAAGGATATCGTTCACGCAGTGGTTCACGATGTCCTGCCCGACGGTGTCGTGCTTGTTCATCATCGCCGCCACCTTGAGCTTCGTGCCGACGCCGTCGGAGGACGCGACGAGAATCATGTCCCGCCCAGTCGGCACACGGTGAAGCCCGCCGAAGGAGCCGATCCCGCCGATCACGCCCTGCGTCCGCGTCGACGCCACCATCTGCTTGATCGAGCCGACCGCGTCCATCTTCACGTCGATGTTGACACCGGCCTGCGCATACGCCGACTTCTTCTGTTCCGAGCCCATCGCTGACACCTCCCCGCTGTAGAGAAAAATAGGAAGGGGCGCGACTCACGGCGCGCCCCGTCGCAACACTCCTCAGAGCTTGCCGTTTGAACCGAGCACCTTGACGATCTTGTGGATGTAGAGCTGCTTCATCGCCTCGCGCGCCGGCGTCAGGTACTGCCGCGGATCGAAGTGCCCAGGATTCTCCGCGAGGTGCTTGCGGATCGCCGCGGTCATCGCCAGACGCGAGTCGCTGTCGATGTTGATCTTGCACACCGCGCTCTTCGCCGCCTTGCGCAGCTGCGACTCGGGAATGCCCACCGCGTCAGGCAGCTTGCCGCCGAACTTGTTGATCGTGTCGACATACTCCTGCGGCACGCTCGACGAGCCGTGGAGGACGATCGGGAAGCCGGGAAGCTTCTTCTCGACGGCCTTAAGGACGTCGAAAGCGAGCGGCGGCGGAACGAGCTTGCCCGTCTTCGGATCGCGCGTGCACTGCTCGGGCTTGAACTTGTAGGCGCCGTGCGACGTGCCGATCGAGATCGCAAGCGAGTCGCAGCCCGTCTTGGTCGCGAACTCGATCACCTCCTCGGGCTTCGTGTAGTGGCTCTCCTCGGCCTGCACCTCGTCCTCGACGCCGGCGAGCACGCCCAGCTCGGCCTCGACCGTCACGTCGTGCTTGTGCGCGTAGGCGACGACCTTCTTGGTGAGCTTGATGTTCTCCTTGAAAGGAAGCGAGCTGCCGTCGATCATGACGGACGAGAAGCCCGTGTCGATGCAGCTCTTGCAGGTCTCGAAGCTGTCGCCGTGGTCGAGGTGGAGGACGATCTGGGGCTTCTTG
This sequence comes from uncultured bacterium, assembly GCA_902773015.1. Lineage (GTDB taxonomy): Bacteria > Verrucomicrobiota > Kiritimatiellia > RFP12 > UBA1067 > UBA1067. The sequence goes on along the minus strand of CACYCW010000013.1, from coordinate 191 downwards.
CAGCCAAGCTCCTTAGCGTATGCCACGGCACCCTCGGCCATGTAGCGCAGGATGGTCGGGTTGGCGTACTTGCGCGCACCCTTCGACACCTGCATGATCACGGGCGACTTCGTCTCGACCGCCGCCTGTATGATGGCCTGCATCTGCTCCATCGTGTTGAAATTAAACGCCGGAATCGCATAGCCGCCCTT